>DMYC01000150.1 GCA_003482695.1 Clostridiales bacterium UBA8960 | reverse complement strand
ATACGCCCATTTCCTCATCGATTTCTGGGCTCATATAAACCGGCACAGCGCCACAGAGAATCAGTGAATTGATGGCGGATTTATGAACATTTCTAGGTAATATAATTTTATCGCCTTCATTTACGGCAGTCATAATCATGACCTGTACGGCGAAAGAAGTACCGCCTACGATAAAATAGCCTTCGTCCGCACCGAATGCGTCCGCAAGTAAATCTTCGGATTCCTTGATCACACTAATTGGATTTCCAAGAAAGTCAAGTGGCTTCATGGAATTGACATCTAGTTCGAGCATGGCATCACCAAAGTATTCTGCATACTCCCTAAGGCCACGACCATGTTTGTGTCCTGGAACATCGAAGGGAATGACATTTTTCGCACGATATTCTTTCATCGCGGTAAAAACAGGTGTTCTTGAATGATCTAACATCTCATCCTCCTTCCAAAAATGGTGCATCTTTTATTTGTACGTGACTTAAAAGAGAAACATTAGCGCAGCCTAAGCTTTGCCAATGTTTCTGCCATAATAAATCTCAGTCATTTCTCTTTTGAGTTTCGCCATGATGTCGCGTTGCTCTTTTGGTGTCAAATCGTCTTTATTGACTTCGAATAAATAGTTGTTCAGCTCGAAATCCTTTAACATCATCTTAGTATGGAAAATGTTCTCTTGGTATACATTTACGTCGATGAGCTGGTATTTGTTAAGTGTGCGCTTTGCAATGTAATTTTGAATTGAATTGATGTTATGATCGATAAAAAGCTTTTGTCCGGAAGAATCTCTTGTAAAGCCTCTTACACGGTAATCAATCGTGATGATGTCTGAATCAAAACTATCAATCAAGTAGTTGAGTGCTTTAAGTGGTGAAATTTGGCCACATGTCGATACATCGATATCTACTCTAAAGGTACTGAGTCCGTTATCAGGGTGATATTCAGGATATGTGTGAACCGTTAAATGGCTTTTATCGAGGTGTCCAACAACATGTTGAGGCACATTGACGAGTACACCTTTGTTGCAAGATGTGTCAAGTGAATCTTCTGGGACTTCCTCTTCTGAAATGAGGATGGTAACACTAGCCCCTTGTGGATCGTAATCCTGTTTTGCGACATTCAAAACATGAGCACCGATCATCTTCGTCACATCTTGGAGGATGTTTGTAAGACGCTCAGAATTATATTGTTCATCAATATACTCAATATATTTTTGTCTGTCTTCAGTCGTACGCGTAAAACAAATGTCATAGATATTGAAGCTCAATGTCTTAGTCAAGTTGTTAAACCCGTGTAGCTTAATTTTCTTATAACCTTTCAAGGCAGGCCCTCCTCAAGTAATAAATAATGTGTTATAAACGACAAGTTAATACTTAAAATATTAACCGCTAAGTATACTAATACTGTTTTTAGCACAAGTACAATTATAGCAGAAAATCATGAAATTACTAGTGTTTAAATGGGTTTTTTTAAAAATTTTTTGTAAATGTTTTTTAGTGCGGTTTGAGTTTAATATATTAAACAAAATGACCGCTTTTAAGAAACAAAAACAAAACAGCCAATTTATGGAAAGTCCTAAAAGTGGCTGTTTTTAAATCTTGCATCCTATTGGATTGTGAAGTTTGTTATTTAAAACGTCATAAATTATGGCGAAGCCACTAAACTTTGTATGTGAGTGCCCTTGTTGCGTTTAAGACGGCAATCAGAGCAACGCCAACATCTGCGAATATCGCCATCCACATAGATGAGAGGCCGATAGTGCCAAGAGCCATAATCAACAATTTTGTTCCAAGTGCAAAAACAATATTTTGAGTGACAATCTGCTTTGTTTTTCTAGATATTTTTATAGCTTGAACGATTTTGTAAGGCTCATCTGTCATGAGAACGACATCTGAGGCTTCAATCGCCGCATCGCTACCAAGCGCGCCCATGGATATTCCCACTGTTGCACCAGCGAGTACAGGTGCATCGTTTATGCCATCGCCTACAAAAGCGACACGCTCTCCCGATTTGATTCGAGCATTCATGATATCGTATTTATCAGTAGGCAAAAGTTCACTGTACACTTCACCTATGCCAAGTTCAAGTCCGATGGACTCGGCTGCGGCTTTACGGTCTCCTGTAAGCATTAGGACATTCAATCCCAATTGTTTGACATAGTCAATCGTCTTTTTTGCGTCATGCTTTACTTTATCTCGAATGTCGAATGCCCCAACAAACCGCGCATCAAGTGCGATGTAAATATGTGTATAAGGCGAGTCGATGGTCGGGACGGCTATATTGAGCCTCGACATGAGTTTTGCATTGCCTGCAGCAATCTCACCAAGACCTGTTTTTACGAGGACGCCGTGACCACTGATTTCTTGATCACTCAAGATTTCATCTGGATGAATTTTCTGCGCTGCGTGACTCACAATAGACTTTGCAACTGGATGATTCGACTGAGATTCGGCGAGTGCGGCTAGTTTAAGCAGAAATGCGTCGTTGAGCTGATCGCCAGCCAGATGCGTTTTAAAAACTTCAAATGTGCCTTCCGTCAGAGTGCCTGTTTTATCAAAGATGATGGTGTCGATCTCTTGTAGTGCTTCAAGGTAATTGCTTCCTTTGACTAAAATGCCATGGCGTGAAGCGTTTCCGATGCCGCTGAAAAAACCGAGAGGAACTGAAACCACAAGTGCACAAGGACAAGAGATGACTAAAAACACAAGACCACGGTAAAGCCAGACATCAAAAGTGTCAACGCCAAAAATCAGAGTTGGCAATATCACGAGTCCAGCTGCAAAAGCAACGACTACAGGGGTATAATATCTAGCAAATTTCGTAATGAAATTTTCGGTTGGCGCTTTATGAGCGGTGGCATTTTCAACCAGCTCAAGGATGCGTGCAACGGTGGATTCAGCGTAGATTGAGGCGACTTTCACTTTTATGGACCCGTTTAGAACAACTGAACCGCTTAGAACACGGTCGCCATTTTCGAAGTAAGCGGGAATCGATTCTCCAGTTAGAGCAGATGTGTCCAAATCGCTACCACCATCAATAATGACGCCATCGAGCGGAATGCGCTCTCCTGGTTTTACCATTATCAGATCGCCCACTTTTACCTCTTCAGGTGAAACGGTAACCCAAGCATCATCCCTTAAGAGCGTTGCGGAGTCGGGACGTATGTCCAAAAGAGAGCTAATCGCGTGTTTAGAACGGTTGACGGCAAGATCTTGAAAATATTCACCTATTTCATAAAAAATCATAACGGCGACAGCCTCGGGATATTCGCCAATCGCGATGGCACCAAATGTTGCTATGGACATTAAAAAATTTTCGTCGAATACTTCTCCGCGTCTAATGTTTCTATAAGATCTCATCAGAACTTTGTGACCGGATAGAACGTAAGCGACAAATAAAGCGCCAAGATGGATAACAGGTTCATCCTTTATGATGAGGCCGATGGCAAAAAAGAGTAGACTCAACCCAAGTCTTATAAGTGCTCTGAAATCGTGGCCATGAGCGATACTATGATGTGCGTCACTGTGGCTATGTCGATCCACTTGAAATGAAGCTGAGTTTTGTCGGGATATCTTTACATCAGGTTCAAGCGCACTTACAATGCGAGAGATTTCATCTATCAGTGCCTCGGAAGTATCGCCCTCGTGTTCAAAAGTGAGTTTTGAACGTGAAAAATCAAGGGTTAAATTTGAGACGCCCTGAATATTTTTTGATCGGGTTTCAATTTTTGATGCACAACTTGCACATCCTAGACCATCTAGTTTTAATGTAATTTTTTCCATGTCTGCGACCTCAATAATTTGCTTATTCATATGAACGCTTGCTCATATGTTCAATTATAGTTTAGTCTTTTTTTTGCCTAATGTCAAGATGCAAGAAAGGTTGTTTAACGTTCTTTTGAGGTGTACAATAGGTGTGATGGAATGCATAGGAGGAAGGAAATGAGGGTATTTAACAACAAGAAAATTGAACTCTTAGCGCCTGCGGGCAATTTAGATATTTTTAAGGGAATCATAGAGAGCGGTTGTGACGCGATTTACTTTGGTGGTCAGCGAATGAACATGCGTATGATTCGTAAAGGCTTTAATTTTACTGACGAAGAGTTGAAAGAAGCGATCCTTTTGGCAAACGAAAGAGGGAAGTCAACTTACATCACATTGAACAATCTGCTTGATTTTGAAGAGTCGGAAGCGGTTACGGATTATCTTTATTATATTGAATCCATTAAGCCAACGGGCATTATTGTCCAGGATTTTGCAGTGCTTGACCGAGTTGACGCTTTAAATCTGGATATTGAAGTCCACGCGTCGGTCATGATGAATGTTCATAACTTGAAAATGATAGAAGCACTAGAGAAGAAAGGCGTAAAACGCGTTGTTTTATCTAGAGAAACAACGCTTGCAGAGGCGCACTATTATCATCAGAACTCTAATGTGGAACTCGAGTACTTTACACATGGGGACATGTGTGTCGCACATGGTGCGCAGTGTTACTACAGTGCGATGCTTTATGGCATGAGTAGTAACAGGGGCAAATGCCTAAAACCGTGTAGATGGTGGTTTGACGTCGATGGGAAAAGACAATTTCCTCTTGCTGTAAAGGATTTGTCCATGATTGCGCATTTACCTGAAATGATTCATTCTGGCATCACATCGTTTAAAATAGAAGGCAGGATGCGAGAAAAGGCGTTTATAGTGGACTTGATCAATCGATATGCCGACGTTTTTGACCGATATTTTGAGGACCCTATCGGATATGACTATAAATCTGCAGAAAAGTGGGTTCACGAAAATAGAAAGAGAGATTTGTCTACGGCATACGCCTTTGGAAATCCTGGAATAGAAAATATGAACACGCGATATGAGGGAACTGGCCAATTCTATTCGACTGGAAAAATGTTTAGTACACCAACTGAGGAAAGTGAGATCGATCCTAATGAGGTAAAAGCGCTTAAATCGATTTTCATGCAACCTGGACAGCCGCCAAAAGCTCTATCTGTTCGGACTGAAGATATGGCACAGGCTAAACTCGCTTTAGAAAAGGGCGTGAACCGCATTTATATAGCAGCGGATGTTTTTGAACCGAAGCGGTCTTTTACGATCGATGATATAGATACACTGATGGCGATGAAAGGCAAAACTGAACTCTATGTATGCACACCGAAGATGATGGACGAATGTCAATTTGAAAGATTCACAGTTTGGCTTGAAAAAATCATCGGCAAAATTGATGGAATACTCATAACAAACTTAGGGGCGCTTGAAGCATTCAAGCCTCTTAAAGAATTGGGCATCAAGCTTGTGGGCGATTATTCGTTAAACATTTTCAACAAACACGCCGCAAACTTCTATATAAAGGAAGGGTTAGACGAAATAACACCTTCCATAGAATTGCCAGGTGCTCAGCTGAAAAAACTGATTGATTCGGAAGTGCCATGTGAAGTGATTACCCACGGACGGTTGACGACGATGTATATGTCCCATGATCTTTATAAGGCGAATCAAACATCAACCGAGTTCAACTTGGTTTTTGAAAACGAAGCAGGTGAGTATTTGATTAAACGCGATGTGTTCGGAAAAAATCACATGCTGATGCAAAAGCACTTTACATTGCTGCCGATCGTTAGCACAATAGGTGCGAGTCGCATAAGAATTGAAGCGCAAAATATGGACGTCGTTACACTAGGTGCCGTGATTGAGGCACATCTAGAAGGACTAAAAGGAGTGGGGCATCCGCTTGGGTCCCTTAAAGAGGTTTTGCCGAATCACAGTTGCACTTTAGGTGCAATGCGATTCTAAATCATATTGAGTATAATGGAGGGACTGAAGCATATGTATGAAAATTCAACTCCAAATGAGGTCATGTTGCCTGAGGAGATTATTGAGAAAAAGAAAGCGTTCTTTTATCCTAACACGATGCACTTTTATAAGAAACCACCTCATTTCGTCCGGGGTGACATGCAGTATTTGTTTGACCATAACGGCAAACGGTATGTCGATTTTTTTGCTGGTGTAACGGTACTGAACTGCGGGCACAGCAATCCTGAAATTCAAAAGGCAATCGAAGAACAACAAAGAAAATTGCAACACACATCGATTATTTATCTTACGCAGCCAATGGTTGAACTTGCTGAAGCGCTAGCTAAAGTGCTTCCTGGGGATATTCACCAAACCTTTTTTTGTGGTAGTGGGACGGAAGCGAATGAAGGTGCTTTGCTACTCGCGAGAATGCACACAAAGCGCAAGGGCTTTATTGCCTTTGAAGGCGGGCTTCACGGAAGGTCTTACCTGACAATGAGTGTCACTGGGATTCCAATGTGGCGTATTGATCCATTTTTGGATCCGGATGTTTATTTTGCAGATGCCTTTGTAAAAGAAGGCATGTCGCTTGAAGCGTCCTCAAATGCATCGCTTGAGAGCCTTGATAAAATCCTTGAGCGACATGGTCATGAAGTTGCAGCCTGTATCATCGAGCCGATACCGGGTAATGCAGGCATCAATGTGCCCACTTCAGATTTTTTCATAAGGCTAAAAGAGAAACTTGACCGATTCGGAATATTGCTGATTGTTGATGAGGTTCAAACTGGTTTTGCGAGAACAGGTACATTTTTCGCCATTGAACAGTTCGGCGTTGTT
>DMYC01000090.1 GCA_003482695.1 Clostridiales bacterium UBA8960 | reverse complement strand
ATCGTTTACGACAAAAACGCCAATTTGCCCATCAATATTGATGGTGGAATCTGTATGGATTTTCAGGCCTTTATAGTTTTCACGAATGATGCTGCAGTCGATGACACGTTTGCTAAAATAACTGTCAAAGCGTTCTCTCAGCTGAATAACCACGACTGCACGATCATTGTTAACGAAAACATCGTATACATCGCCTTTTAGTGTTTTTCCATCAACCACGACCGATATGCTTTGAATATTCTTATACGTGTCCACTTCTTCATTGCTTACGACGGCCGTTATAAAATAGTTTGCATTGTCGACGATCTTAAAAAGCTTATCATTTGGCTTGACAGACTGTCTGACCAACGAGGATTCTTCCAGTGCCAACGCACTGATTTCATCATAATTGATGTTGTACAAGTTATCAATAGTGAGAAAGTCCTCATATCCATCTATTCTGTAAGTAATGATGCCACTTGCGGGTGCGTAGATGGCAAGTTTTTGTCCATCCATTAGAACGCCTTCGCCAATTGTCTTTTCGGAATAGGATGCCGTTCTATTGGAAAGAAATTTATTTTCAGTTTGTAGTTTGTCTAATCGTTCCAATTTAAGCATCAAATCTCTTTTTAAACTAGGGATTTCGGCGTATTGCTTTGAATCCATCTGAAAAAGAATCAGATTCCTTAAATTTGTGATTTCATATTCGAGAATATTGTAGTCAAACTCAATTTTCTTTCGGTTTATTTCTCGCTCTGAAGTTTCAACGACTTCCGTTTTGCTACCATCGTTATAAATTTCAGCGATTTGAGTATTCTTGTCAACTTCAGTGCCTTCACTCACAAAATAGGTGATTTTTCCGCTGAGTTTCGTATCGACGATCATCTCGTTTCGCAGCACTAAAGCGGAGTATCTATTCTCAATATTAAGGCTTCCCGACGTCACAAGATACGTCGATTGCTCCTTATAAAATAGATCCAATCCCAATTTGACGACAAAATAGATAAAGAGACCAAAAATCAGAAGACTAAAGAAAATGCGCCCATATTTTGGTCTACGCTTTTTACGAATCGCTTTAGCCATGACTTTCTCCTTCATTCGACATTCAATTTCGGACTAAATCCATCCCTCTAGATTTGTGGCATACTCATCCATTTCATGTTTACGTCTACGCGTCATCAAATGGTTAACCGCTTCTCTGGCATTTTTGTCTTCATAGAGTATGCGATAAAGTTCTTGAGTAATCGGCATATCGAGGTTATATTTTTGGCTCAAAGTATGTGCCGCTTTTACAGTATAAGCACCTTCAACAACCATCCCAACAGAATCGATCGATTCAGTTAGTGTGTGACCTTGCCCTATAAGGATACCACATCTTCTATTTCTACTGTGCATACTTGTGCACGTTACGATCAAATCACCAACGCCGGCAAGCCCTTTAAAGGTTTCCATATCCGCACCCATGGCGATGCCTAAAGTAGCGATTTCTTTAATTCCTCTTGTGATGAGTGCGGCTTTTGCATTGTCACCATAACCTAAGCCATCGCTGATGCCTGCACCAAGTGCAATGATGTTCTTGAGTGCACCACTTATCTCCACACCCATAACATCAGGGTTTGTATATACTCTAATATAGTCATTTGATATGACGTCTTGAATCAACTCTGCACAGGCTCTTGATTTTGAAGCGGACACAAGTGCCGTCGGCAGCTTAAGCGCAACCTCTTCAGCGTGTGACGGTCCAGACAAGGCCACAAAAGGCACCTCTGGCAATAAGCGCTGAGTGATCTGCGAAACGGTTTCAAGCGAAACCATATCAATGCCTTTTGAGACATTGACGATCACATGATCGTTTCGAATCAACCCGAGTGCTATAAAATCTTCAAGTGTCGATTTATATTGTTGGGATGGTACGGAAAAAACGATGATTTCCGCATCCTTAATGGCATCGCTTTTGTCTGATGTAAAAACAATCTCTTCAGAAATCTCGATTCCCGGAAGGTATTTTTCGTTTCTTTTCGTTTTTTGAATGGTTTCAACTTGCGTTTCACTTCTTACCCATACTTTAACATCATGGCCATTTTCATTAAGTACCATTGAAAGAGCAGTTCCCCAGCTTCCGGCTGCAATCACTGTAATTTTCAAGTCAAACCTCCTCGATCATAATGGATGACACTAAAAAAAGTCATCAATATCATCATCGTCATCATCATATTCGTCGTCGTCTTCATCATTTTCGTCATCATCATATTCGTCGTCTTCATCGTCATATGCGTCATCGATGTACATATCGTCGATGGTTTCATCATCGATGATTTCATCGTCTGTTGAATCATCATCAATCTCAATCTTGAACATGGCGCCTCCTTCGGATATCGCTTTTGAGGGATTATTCTTCGCCTCTTGCCTTTATCTTGAATACGATCGGTGTGCCTTCATAGTTAAAGTTTTTTCGTATCTGATTTTCCAAATATCGCACATATGAGAAATGCGCCAAGTCAGCCACATTGACAAAGAGGACGAATGTTGGCGGTTTTACAGAAGTTTGAGTTGCATAATAGATTTTCAGACGCTTGCCTTTATCTGAAGGCACTTGATTCAATGCAATCGCTTCATTGAGGATATCATTGAGCACACCCGTGGAAATTCTTAGGGCATGGTTGTTTGATACGTATTTCGCCTGTTCAAGAAGTTGCATGACACGTTGGCCTGTTACAGCTGAAACAAACATGACAGGTGCATACATCATGTAAGCGAACTCTTCTCTGATGCGTTTTTTGAACTCATTAAACGTGTGATTGTCTTTCTCGAGCAAGTCCCACTTGTTCACGACAAAAATAGATGCTTTTCCAGCTTCATGTGCATAACCGGCAACCTTTTTATCTTGATCTGTGATGCCTTCTTCTGCATCGATCATGATAAAGCATACATCTGATCTCTCAATTGCTGTGAGCGTTCTTAAAACGCTGTATTTTTCAATAGTCTCGTTTACTTTTGATTTTCTTCTTAAGCCCGCTGTATCAATCAGCACATACTTTTGCCCTTCATAGGTGAACGGCGTGTCGATTGCATCGCGTGTCGTTCCGGCGATTTCTGATACGATTACGCGCTTTTCGCCGATGATCTTATTGACCATCGATGATTTTCCGACATTAGGCTTGCCGATGAAACAAATTTTAATCGTATCATCTTCTTCTTCAAGCGAAGTGTTTTCAGGGAATAGCTTCACGACCTCATCGAGAAGGTCACCAAGTCCCATCGCGTTGACAGATGAGATCATTTGTGGCTCGCCAAGCCCTAAATTATAGTAGTCGTAAAAGTGATCCGGCTTCTTATATTGGTCAATTTTATTAAGGACAAGTATGACCGGTTTTTTTGAAATACGCAGCATTTGAGCGATTTCTTCGTCTGCAGTCGTGTAAGAACTCTTGCCGTCACAAACGAAAATGATGACATCCGCCGTATCCATCGCAATCTGAGCTTGATCTCTCATTTGTGACAGTATAACGTCATTAGAATTAGGTTCGATTCCCCCTGTATCAATCATGACAAATTTATGTGTCAACCATTCGCATTCAGCATATATTCGATCGCGTGTCACGCCTGGCGTATCTTCCACAATCGATATTCTTGAACCTGCGATTCTATTAAAAAAAGTTGATTTTCCTACATTTGGGCGTCCAACGACAGCCACGATCGGTTTTCTAAACATTTGTTCCTCCATCTAATAGCGCACTTAGCAGCGCCTTGCCTTCCGTTTCTACTTTGAATATTGGTATGCCAAATCGCGATTCAAGATCTGAACGCGTCATATCATCGAGCAGGACTTCTTCATCCGCTCTAAACATTGCACTTGGCATCAGCGCATAATCTATACCAAAAAGGCTATCAGATTCAGCAATTTGTGTCATGATATCAATGCCAGTGAGGAGACCCGATACAGTGATTCTTTCACCAAAAAACCGATTCTCGATTGCGACAATTCTAATTTCAATTTCCGGATAGTGACTTTCAATTTTTAATGCGATTTCTTCTAAATAAGGTGCTGCTGCTTTTCCAGTGATTATTGCCACTTTTTTATGCTGCGTCTGCACGTGTTTCATTTCAGACAAGAGCCAATTAACATCTGTAAAGAGTTTTCGAATCATTCCGACGCCATCTTCCAGCTGAATATAAGATTCGTAGGCTTCATCCTCAGGAAAAGACACATTTGCCAAGATGTAAAATTCATCTGCTAAAAAAGCAAAACGCGTTTTGATGCGTTTAAGTGCTTGTTTCTGAAAGCGATCCACGCGTTCAATGACATTTAGCGCCGTTTCAGAATTAAATGCCTCCATTTGCAAAAGACCGTCTCTATGTTTCGTTAAACCGATAGGCACAATTGCCACACTATTTAAGTTTGGGTGAAACTGTATCAAATCACCTAGTGTCTTGCTTAATGCTTCGCCGTCATTATACCCAGGGCATAGTACGATTTGAGCATTGACGGTAATGCCGCCATCAATCAGTTTTTTTAACCGCTGCATGATATTGCCTGCGAATCGGTTGCCTAACATTTTTATCCTAAGTTCCGAATCTGTCGTGTGAACAGAAACGTTGATTGGACTGATTCTGTAGCGTATGATTCTATCGATATCCGCTTCTTTCAAGTTTGTCAAAGTCACAAAGTTCCCTTGTAAAAATGAAAGCCTGGAATCGTCATCTTTAAAATAAAGCGTCTCTCTCAGCCCTTTTGGTAGTTGATCGATAAAACAGAACACACACTTATTGGTACATCTCTTTGCATGATCAATAATCGGGTTTTCAAACGTTAACCCTATGTCTTCATCATACTCTTTGTCAATTTCATACGTCCACACTTCGCCATTTGCTTTTTCTATTTCCATTTCAAGCGATTCATCATTTGTCAGGAACATGTAGTCGATTATATCAACAATAGGTTCACCACCTATCGATAGGAGAATATCCCCCACTTCGATTTCAAGTTCCTCTGCTATCGAGCCTTTCTCGATAGATTTAATTCGGTTCATTTTAAACCCTTTCTAAAACACAAAAGATACTCAGTCAATATTTAATTGTAATCTATATGAGGTGCAATTACAACCCTTATTTGATTTGCACAAACGCACTCATCGATCCTCTCGGGTAACCCATTCTCCGATGCGAAAAATATGAATCAGGCTGACAAATGGTACAATCTTGTGATATATCTATTCGCTCAGACGTTACGCCTGCGCTTAAAAAAAGACATTTATTGGCTATTTTTAAGTCTAACATAACCTTCCCATCAAGTTTGGGAAACAAGAAAGTATCGCACGCTTCTTTTGAAAATGATGATGCAAAAGCTTCAGCCACAGGCTCATCCACTTCATAACAACACACACCGGCACAGTGGCCTATTCCAACCGAAATATCTAGGGGGTCAGATCCTTTTTCAACCATCATATTAATCGCTTTTTTGCCAATCTGTTGAGCGGTGCCTCTCCATCCACTGTGGATAGAGCCTGCTATTTTTTTCTTTTGATCATAAATGATTAGTGGCACGCAGTCCGCATAAAAAATCATTAAAACCACATCTTTTCTATGCGTCATCAACCCATCCGTCTCATGGGCAACATACACTTCATAGCCCTCAAGCGGTGTCTCAATTTTAAGTAGCGAGTCAAACTGAAAATCATCACCGATGTAAAGTATTTGGTCTGAATGCACTTGACCTGTTGCAATGATGGTTTTTGCGTCGATATTCAGCATCTTTAGTGCAAGCTTTATATTCTCAAAAACACTCGCTTTGTCATCTTGTCCAAAAAAACTCGTGTTCATACTTTCGTAGGGGCCGACACTCACACCTCCGTGTCGATTCGTAACGCCATGGGGGATTTCTATGTGTTTAAAAACAGTCATACTTTCTCCTCGGTCTCATATAAAAAAAAGCAGTTCACACTGCTTTAGAATGCTTTAACTATGTGATTTTTCACGCAGCAATTTTGTAAGTTCATTTATGAATGTATTGATGTCTTTGAATTGTCGATAGACCGAAGCAAATCTGACATACGCGACTTCGTCTAAATCTTTGAGACCAGACATGACAAGTTCACCAATAAGCTCTGATTGGACTTCTTTTTCCATCGAAGTGTGCATGCGCGTTTCGATGTGATCAATAAGCGCTTCCATTTGTTCCATGGACACCGGTCTTTTTTCGCACGCTCTAATGATGCCGTTTAATACCTTCATCCTATTGTAGGACTCACGTGTTCCGTCTTTCTTAACAATTATAATAGGAATTTCTTCAATTTTTTCATAAGTGGTAAATCTTTGAGTACAATTGATGCATTCTCTACGACGTCTAATCACATGGCCATCTTCGGCTGGTCGTGAATCGACCACTTTTGACTCAAAACTGCTACAATAAGGACATTTCATCATTTCACCTCGGTTTTTCCAATTTGTTTGATTCTAAAAAAAACCTTGCTGGAAGCAAGGTTATCTTTTCTTTCTTAAAAACGTTGGAATATCAAAAGTGTCATCTTCTGCAGGATCTGCTTCCACCGGTTGAACCCTGACTGTTTCAGTTTTTATGGTTTTATTCAGCTTAGACTCAGGTTTGTGTTCTACTTTCACCGACTCAAAACCCGTTGCAATGACGGTGACTGTAATTTCATCCTTAAGCGATTCGTCGATGACGGCACCCATGATGATGTTCGCATCCGGATCTGTNNCGATAAACCAAATCGGCCGCTTGCTGTATTTCCATCATGCCAAGAGATTTTCCACCTCTAATATTAAGCAAAATGCCTTTTGAACCTTTTATCGACGTTTCAAGTAGTGGGCTGTGAATCGCTTGATTTGTTGCATCAATCGCTCGATCATCTCCACTTGATGAACCGATGCCCATATGTGCTAAACCTTGCTCATACATGATCGTCTTAACATCAGCAAAGTCTACGTTGATCAATCCCGTCTCGGTGATCGTATTTGAAATACCTTGAACACCTTGTCTTAAAACATCGTCAGCAATCGTGAATGCGTCTAGAATCGATGTGCGCTTCTCTACGATTTCAAGGAGACGATCATTTGGAATTGTAATTAATGTATCTACGCGTTTTTTTAACTCTTCGATGCCTTCCTCAG
>DMYC01000326.1 GCA_003482695.1 Clostridiales bacterium UBA8960 | reverse complement strand
TCGTCTATGTACTGCCTAAATGGCCATGGCCCAATCTCCGAATCGGGCAACCACACTTTCACATTGTTGGACTATCGTACCCATAGCAACGATGCAGCAAAAACCAAACATGCCATTAAAACATATGGATCTGTTCTGACTTCAATTTATCTCAATGAAGAAGACACAGCTGTATACAACTCTGACAATGCGTCATACTATAACGCATCGATCAAGAATCCACGTACGCATGAGCTCGTCTTGATTGGTTGGGACGATCATTATGACAAAACACAATTTAAAAAAATGCCGAAAAATAACGGTGCTTTTATCGCACTGAACAGTTTTGGGAACAGTTGGGGCGATGGCGGGCTTTTGTACATTTCATACGAGGATGTGCATGTCCTTTATGAAACGTATGCTTTGACGCGTTTTGAACGCAAACAAGCAACCAATAAAGCCTATTTCTATGATAAGACCGGTCTTACCCATTTTGAAAGCTACGGTCAACATAAGAGCGTTTTCGGCATCAACAATTTCACGTCGACTGTCAAGGAAACTTTAAAACGCATTAGCTTCTTTGCTTCTCCTGATGTCAACGAAGTTCGGCTTTATTATGGTTTGGGACACTTTAAGGGCAGTGCGGGATCACCTGTCTACACGTTGAAAATCCCTTATGCTGGTTATTACACCATTGATTTGCCTACTCCGTTATCCTTAAAGCAGGCAGAAACTCAGTTTTGGGTCGGCGTTGAATTTAAAGGCAACTCAGAATTTTTGGTTCCCATCGAAGCCCCTTACCCTTTAATGAATTACTCTATAAGTGCCAATCGGAACGAAGGTTATATTGGTACATCGCAAACCTTCAAAGACCTTGTCGAGATAAGAAAAAATGCCAGTGTCGCCATCAGGGCAATCACTAGCATTGATTAATCAAATTCACATTATTTGTTTTATGGTTTGGCGAACTTCACCAATCATATAGAGCGATCCAAAGGCGAGGTAAAGCGTTTTAACCTCGTCTTTTTTGCTGCGTATCACTGCAAAATTCACTGCGTCCTTTATCGATTCAAAATGACCTAAAACTGTGGCTGTTTTAAAGTGAGCAGACAACTCTGATGCGGACAAGGCTCTTGGATTATCTGGCTTTGTCACGATGACTGCATCAAGATAGGGCGATATGATCTCAAGCATGCCCTCGACATCTTTATCTTTCAAGATCCCTATGATGCCGACAATTTTATAGTCCTCTCCCAAAGCCTCCAAACTCTTCGCGAGTCCCCTAATGCCATGCAAGTTATGTGCACCGTCGATTATCATGAATGGCACTTCTGAAACGATTTCCATCCTACCGATCCATTTGGCTTTTTTTAACCCCATTTTTATCTGGTCATGAGAAACAGAATAATGGTATACCTCTTTCAACTGATTCACAACTTCAATTGCAAGTGCTGCATTCTCAGCTTGATACGGTGCGAATAAACCAATTTCATATTGGTTTTTCTTATATTCAAAATTGAGTGTACCAAAAGAAATATCTTTGATTTTCAGCGCCTCAAAATCCGCAGTGACCAACTTGTTGGCATATTCGCTACATTTTTGTGAAATGACGCTCATGGCTTCCATTGCCTGCGGATAAGAAACCGTAATCCCACCTTCTTTTATGATACCCGCTTTTTCGGTTGCAATTTCGCGAAGTGTGTTGCCAAGATACTCGGTATGGTCGAAGTCAATCGGTGTCACGACTGAAACAAGTGGCGTCTTTATGACATTGGTTGCATCAAGTCGACCGCCTAAGCCAACTTCCAGAACAACGAGATCACAAGCGTGTTTTTTGAAGTATAGCATGGCAATCGCAGTCACCACTTCGAATTCAGTAGGATGTTGATGCCCTTTTTCAACCATGAGCTCAACTTTTTCTTTTACCATTTGCGTCAATTCTGCGAGTTCGTGTGACGTGATCAATTCGTGATCGACGCGCATCCTTTCATTGAACGTCTCAATAAAAGGTGACGTGTAAAGCCCTGTTTTATAACCTGATTCAATCAGTATGGAATGTAAAAAAGCACTTGTTGAACCTTTACCATTCGTTCCTGCAACATGGATGAATTTTAAGTCATCTTGCGGTGAACCTAGCCCTTCAAGCAAAGTCTTGATGTTCTCAAGACCAAGCTTGCTGCCAAATTTATAAGTTCCGTGTATAAAGGCAATCGCCTCTTCATACGTCATAGTTTACCTCTATTTGTCCATTACTTGATTTTTAATGCGATGGCTTCAATTCTCGCATCAACCGTCGTCAACATCTCTTGATACTTCGCTTCTTTCTCGTGTTCCTCTTCTAATAGATGTGCAGGTGCCTTGCTTACAAACCCTTCGTTATTCAGTTTGCTGATGACGCGATCCACTTCTTTTTGGAGTTTTGCTTTTTCCTTTTGAAGGCGATCCATTTCTTTCTCAAAATCAATAAGGTCATCCAGTGGCAAATAAAGCTCCGCACCATGAATCACCGCAGAAACAGCATCATCTGGAACTGCAGACTTGTCGCTCGCAACTGAAACTTCTGAACAAGATGCCAATGTAATTAAATACTCAGCTTGTTTCATAAGAACATTTGCAACATAGTCATCCGTTGCCAAAATCATGCACTTCGCCTTTCTTGATGGTACAACCTCCATCTCTGCACGTACATTCCTGAGGTTTCTGATGGCATCCATGATCAAGTTCATGTCTTTTTCAGCTGACGGATTTTTATATGAAACATCGACGATTGGCCACATGTCCGTAACCAATAACCCTGTTGTATTTGGCATGAAACTCCAGATTTCTTCTGTGATAAATGGCATAAATGGATGAAGCAATCTTAAAATGTCCTTCAGAACTTTGACTAGAACTTTTTGAACGGTTTGCTTCGCAATTGCATCTTCGCCATACAGTCTCTTCTTGGCAAGTTCAATATACCAGTCGCAATATTCATTCCATGTGAACTCGTAAATCTTACTTGCGGCGATGCCAAGCTCATATTTTTCAAGTGCAAGGGTGATTTCATCCGTCATGGTTTGAAGCCTTGATAAAATCCAGTGGTCGGCTAGTGTAAGTGTTTCCGATCCATCTAGGCCCTCTAATTCCGAGTCCAATCCCATGATCACAAATCTTGAGGCGTTCCATAGTTTGTTGGCAAAATTTCTTGAGGATTCCACACGTTCAAGTTGGAACTTCAGGTCATTTCCTGGGCTATTGCCCGTCGCCAACATGAATCTCAAGGCATCTGCACCAAACTGGTCTATTACATCCAGTGGATCGACGCCATTTCCTAGAGATTTACTCATCTTTTTGCCGCTTGCATCTCTAACGAGTCCATGGATGAAGACATCATCAAACGGTTTTTCGTCCATGGCTTCCAGTCCTGAAAACACCATTCGAATAACCCAGAAGAAGATAATGTCATATCCTGTAACGAGCACGTTGGTTGGATAGAAATATTCAAGTTCCGGCGTTTTTTCCGGCCAGCCTAAAGTTGAAAACGGCCAAAGTGCAGAGCTGAACCACGTATCAAGTACATCGTCATCCTGTCTGAAGCGCGTCCCTCCACATACTGGACAAACATCTGGCATCTCCTTTGCAACGACGATCTCAGGACAAGACTCGCAGTAATAAGCCGGAATTCTATGTCCCCACCATAACTGTCTCGATATACACCAATCTCTGATGTTTTCAAGCCAATTCATATAAACTTTTGTGAATCGATCCGGTATGATTCTCATGTCACCGTTATTGACGACATCAATAGCTGGACCGGCAAGTGGTGCCATATTTACGAACCACTGGTCAGAAACTCTAGGTTCAATGACCGTTGAACATCTATAACAAGTTCCTACATTGTGCGGATGCTCCTTCGTCATGACGAGATAACCTTCAGCTTCCAAGTCTTTTACGATTGCTTTTCGACATGCAAATCGATCCATCCCATTGTATTTGCCTGCCACTTCATTCATCGTGGCATCATCATTCATGCCGTTGATCTGTTCAAGATTGTGCCTCATGCCGATTTCAAAGTCGTTCGGATCATGTGCTGGTGTCACTTTGAGTGCACCCGTGCCAAAATCCATTTCAACATATTCATCGCCAATAATTGGTATTTCTCTATCAAACAATGGCAAACGGCATTTCTTGCCGATAAGATGCTTATATCTTTCATCATTTGGATGAACGGCAACCGCCGTGTCCGCTACCATCGTTTCAGGGCGTGTCGTCGCGATTTCTAGGTATTCATCGCTGTCAGCTACAGGATACTTCACATGCCAAAATGCACCAGGCTTTTCTTCGTGTTCCACTTCAGCATCTGATAACGTCGTTTTACAGTCAGGACACCAATTGATCAAGCGATTTCCCCTGTAAATCAGGCCTTTGTCATACAGCCTGATAAAAACTTCCGTGACGGCATGGTTACAGCCTTCATCCATCGTAAACCGCTCTTTTTCCCAATCACATGAAGAACCTAATTTTTGCATTTGATTGACGATGATTCTGCCATACTCATCACGCCATTGCCAAGCCCGTCTTAAAAATTCATCTCTTCCCAGCTGATCTTTCGTAAGGCCTTCCGCTTCTTCAATCGTCTTTAATACCCTGACTTCAGTGGCAATACTCGCATGATCTGTTCCAGGCAACCACAACGCCTCATAGCCTTGAAGCCTTTTCCAACGAATCAGAACATCTTGAAGGGTTTGATCAAGGGCATGGCCCATATGAAGTTGACCTGTAATATTCGGTGGTGGCAAAACAATCGTATATGGTGTTTTGTCTGGGTTGACATTCGCACTAAAACTCTTCTTTTCCAACCATTTTTCATAAATTCTGTCTTCGAACTCTTTTGGATTGTATTTACTCTGCATGACTTCCTCCCATGATCTCAAAAAATAAAAAACACTCGCACCACAAAGGGACGAATGATTCGCGTTACCACCCTAATTCCATGTCTAAAAAAGACATGGCACTCGATACCTATAACGGGGCTAGCCGGAATCGCCTAAAAACCACTCAGCGATCCATCTCCAATGCGACCTTCAATACGTTTTGTCAAACAGGTTTTTCAGCCGGGAACCCATCTCTCTAATGACGCCGTGTACCTACTCCTCATCTTCTGCGATGCTCTAATTCATATTGTTCTCATTATAATCAATCCACCTTTAAAAGTCAACAATTCATCAGGCTTTTAGGGCATTCTAATTGCGTTTTAACTAAAATTTAACCTTTGGCATTTATAATGGGTTAGAAAGCAAAACTTGACTACTTTGGGGAGGATTTTATGGACGAGTCTAGAAACAGACTTTTGGGAAGTTTCCTAGTGATCGTGGGTGGCGTACTTATACTGGATTACTATAATATCATCAACTTTAGCATTTGGAATTTTTGGCCAATGATTTTGATCTACATCGGTGCAAAAGCTGAAAGAGACTATTTCGCAGGTCATGCAAGCGGCCGCAGTCTACTGACAGGTGCAACCATGTTAACTTATGGACTGTTTTTTATGATGGAGAATTTCACGTCTTGGGGGCTTCAAGGAAGATTGTGGCCAATCTATATTTTGGGCCCTGCAATCGGATTTTTACAAATGGCTTATTATGGGCATCGACCGAGTCGTAATTTCAGAACAGGCATGTTGCTTTTGGCGATGTCTTTGTTTTTCTTCATCGAAAATTTCATCCACATTAAATACGATTTGATCTTCTTTATCGGCCTTATGGCTGTCGGACTCTTTATGCTTAGAAAGAGC
>DMYC01000018.1 GCA_003482695.1 Clostridiales bacterium UBA8960 | reverse complement strand
CCAGCAGAATAACTTTCAGCAAAATTTATGAATATGTTCATATTTGTCTTTAGCTTGAGGTTTTCTTAAATGGTGTGGCAAGAAATCTCCATTCTGCTGAAAGACCTAATCCGTTTGTCACTGAAATTAGTGGTGCAAAGAGTATGTCGCCTTCACGCACATCGGCTTTACGGAGTTTTTCTATGTCTTCATTATTAAGATCAACAATAACCGCAAAGCCAGTCTCTGTATCACTCAAAGTGATTTCTGGGGGAAGTGTATCAAGATCAATTTCATCTACACTGTATTCAGACCAAGCAATTATTGGGCTATTTCCAAGATTAATGGATATATCAACGCCCGTAGCCTCAGCAAGAATATTTCTTGCTCGAATAATGGCATCGTCTGTGTTTGCTACTCCGTCATGATTGCCCCTTATAGCTTCTTGAAGAACAACATCCAAAATGGCAATTAGCTTTGATGAATCGAGACTATCGTAACTTGTAACCCCAATTATGCGTGCATATATTGATTTCAGCGTGTTTACGGCTACCAAAGCATCAGATTTTAAATCCCGATCAGATTTTGACTTAAATCCTGCATTAAAATGCAGGCAGTCGTTTCGTAAACGCCTTACTATATGGAAATCGTTTCTTACACTGTCACTAAATAAGCTAAGTTGATGAAGCCTGTCTATTCGGTCATTTTGCGTTAGATCGAACAAATTATGACCGGATGCCGTTGAGAAAAATCGGCACAGGTCCTCAGCGCAAATACCAACTAAGGCAATTGCACTTTTGTATGCTCCTATCGAGTAAGTGAATTCTGCTTCCTTTAGTAATTTCACAAATTCACCAACTTGTTCCACAACACCAATATCATCAATTTCCCAGAGACGCTCCACAATATTTGAAATATTGGAATTGAACCATTTTATATATGCTTCCTCGGTAAATTTTTTATCTCTCGCGATTGCTTGACGGTTTTCATCACTTACTGGCGATTCGTATTTGAATTTCCTGGAATCTATATACATATTATTTCCCATTTATGAAACAAGGATGAGAGTGCTAAGGCCCAATAGCAGGCGTTACCGACAAGGGCGGGACGATGTGGCGGCCAAAACCACCAAACGCCTAATTCGCCGTTGGGGGCTGAATCCCGAAAGTGCGGGCTTTCGCCCACACTTTCGGTACACGCGGTGTTAGGCCGCGATTTAGGCTGCAATCTTGAATAACTTCTCAAGCATTTCTGTCAACGTCGAAAGACGAGATACTATATCCTCATCATAATGTCTCGTCATAACTTTTACAATTTCTATATTTTCAGGTGTTTCAGCAGCCACTTTGAGAGGAGAAAGTATGTTCTTGTAAATCGTTTCTCGCATGATTAACACTGATTCTGCTGTATCTTGAATATCAAGCACGAGAGTGTATTGCTCAGGAGTCAGTTTATCTCCAAAAGACAAGAGAAAAGCCTCCGCAGAATCGTGTATTGACTCGATATGCTTGACGAAATGCTCCCATTTTTCGTTGTCAAAATTGCTTATTGTGACCACTGCATCTTTTTTTAACTTGATTTTTACAACAGAGAGAAGCTCGCTGTGAAATTTGGTGGAAAAATCATCTTGCGAAAAACCAGAAAAATCTCGAATAGTCTTTACCCACTCCGAAAAATCATACGAATACTGGAGCGAATATAGACAGTCGTTTATTGACCTGTTAACAAAATACTGTAAACGTTTAATTACCCTGGAATGGGGTATCTGCCATTCCTTTTTTTCGTACTTCTTGAGAATGTAGTCAACATAGCCGATTGTAACAACTATACCAATGACTTCTGTTGAGAGGTTAATAAAAAAGCCATCCCATCCTAGCCACCAGTGGAGGATGATACTTACTGCAAAGATTACAAATAGCGGAATAAACAATTCCCGCCAAAGGCTCTTGGTCATATGCTTACCCTAGAAATTAATAGAAACTCTTGCAGCGTACGCCCTCGCAAGCGCCTAACGAGACTGTCGAAAAACCCTTTGGGCGAAAAATCTTCGCAAAAATTTCCCACTGGGCGCTCAAAAACGGGACAAAAAGTCACAAAAGCAGCATTTTGAGCACAAAAACGTGGCGCTTTTTGATGATTTTGTCCCACTTTCAAGTGTTCCGTTTTTGAAAAAGGACTTTTTCGACAGTTTCAAAGGTTTGCGTTAGCTGCGTGTTGCCACGCGAACCAACTGACGAAACGGAATAATGTTTTCGAGCGGAAAAATGCCCTTAAACGGAACGTGGCAACACGTCAGCCTGCACGCTTTTTTGGGCAGGTTTTGTAAGACGATTTTGAACTTGAAATTTATTCTTCCATAATAGCCAGTGCATATATAGGTGGGCAGCTATACTGCGAAGTGTAGATAGCAATACCTTGCCCTACAGATTAGTCTTTGAGTGCTGATGAGTTTTATGCGTTTTTAAATTTCTTCTCATATAACAAAATAGGCATTTCATCCCAAGTACGATCTTCTAGAGTACGCCCAGCGTGTTTCTTTTGAACACCACCCCATTGCTTGAAAAAGAAAGGCACTTTTGCAGCTACACACTGATCGCGGATTTCAGTCACCCATTCGCGCTTCATAGGTCGCGCACCTGGTCCAGATTCACCGCCAACGATAGCCCAATTGATTCTGGTCAAGTTCAGGTTTGACAGCGGGCCAAGCAACGGTTCTAACGATAGGAATTTGGTTTTTGCATCTGTGCGTCGTAAGTGGTCAATACGATAGGTATATTTTTCAGTCTCAACACTAACACCCATCCATACATTTTCAGGCCAATCTATTAATTCATTAAGTTCTTCAAGCCTTTCAGCACGTTTGGTTAATACTTGAAAAGTATGCCAATTTGCACGCCGCATGACATCGAAGGTGCGCAACAAAAATTCAACTGGCACATCTTTGTGGAAGAGATCACTCATTGAATTGACGAAAATAATCTGCGGTTTCTTCCATTCAAGTGGTTTTTCAAGGGCGCTTTCATGTAATGTTAGTTTGAAACCATTAGCATAATTGGGTTGCCCCATTGCTTTTAGGCGTTTTGCCATACGTTCAGCATAACAAAACTTGCAACCTGGGCTGACTTTGTCACATCCCGTCAACGGGTTCCAAGTTGATTCTGTCCATTCAATGCCAGAATTTGTAGACATGGTTACCTCCAATAAAAAGACTACGTCCTTATTATAGTCCAAATGTTCTACTTATAAATCTAAAACGTAATGATTACGCCATCGGGGAACGTCCCTTTTATCCTCTTTTTACCGTCAGCTTTGTTGGGATAGATAGAGATTTCATTCCGAGTTTCTAAATAAAATAATGCTTTTTTAGCATGTGTTTCAAGGTATGCCGTTTCATCCTCAACGTAAGAAATAATTTTTTCGGAATGTGTAGTAGTTCCGGCGTAACGAGCTTTTAGCAGTGCTGCCAAATTGGCAGAAGGGTCAAAGACACCCAACATTACAAGCTGACCGGGGTCCGTTTCATCTGAAAACGCAAAGCCACTTTGACTATCTACTTTCCAAAAAGCTTCTTTCATTTTCACATGACCTAATGGATGATTACCAGCAAAAAACAGATAGTAAATAATCCTGCCATTTCTATCGCGCATTTCAAAATAACGAACAAATTTTGCATGTTCATGAAGTTTATCTTGATACAACTGTCGAAAAGCTAGCATTCGATCGGCAGAGTTCAAAACTTGATCTATTTCTGAATCAGACGCACCCAATAAATTTTTAATGTGATCCCGAACATCAGGTGAAGGATGTTCAACAAAGCGATTTATAAATTCTGCCATTATATTAATAAAAATTTCAGTTCTTGGGTTGCCCAATAGCCTTTGAACTACGCTAAAAGACGCTCCCTTAAAACCAAATGGATCAATAAATGCAAAGGTT
>DMYC01000421.1 GCA_003482695.1 Clostridiales bacterium UBA8960 | reverse complement strand
CTTCCAAACGGATCGTGCATCATCGATACTGAATCTGGCAGTATAGACAGTGGAATCCATACGCAAGTCGAACAACTTAAAAGATTGTTCGAAGATTTGCTGAAAGGTGATTGAGATGCTCGAAAAATATAGTTCAGCATTAAAGGCCAATGCACTGCTCAAGTTTAGCGGAAGGGTATCTAAAATCATTGGACTGATGATTGAATCTATTGGCCCGGCCGTTGAAATCGGTGAAGTTTGTGATATTTATCCGATTAAAAGCAGTCAACCGCTTAAAGGTGAAGTGGTTGGTTTTAATAATGATAAAGTGCTCATTATGCCTTTAGGCGATATGATCGGTATTGGTCCTGGAAGTCGAGTTGTGGCGACTGGTCATGCGCTTCAGGTAGATGTCTCTGAAGAACTGCTGGGGAGAATTCTCGACGGGCTAGGAAATCCAATTGATGAACTTGGAAAACCTTCTGTCGATCGGAAATATCCGGCGAACAACGATCCCCCTAATCCATTATTTAGGGATAAAATCGTTGAGCCTATCCCTTTGGGCATTAGAGCCATGGATGCTCTATTGACATGTGGTAGGGGGCAGCGTATCGGTATTTTTGCCGGATCAGGCGTTGGTAAGAGTACACTGCTTGGGATGATCGCCAAATATACAAAAGCGGATGTCAACGTGATTGCCCTTGTAGGTGAAAGAGGGCGTGAGGTTCGAGAGTTTATTGAAAACGACTTAGGTGAAGAGGGATTAAAGCGCTCGGTTGTCGTCGTTGCGACATCAGATAAGCCTGCTTTAGTGCGTGTCAAAGCAGCGCTTATTGCGACTTCAATTGCAGAGTATTTTAGAGACCGTGGTAAGAATGTCATCTTGATGATGGATTCGGTCACACGATTTTCTATGGCTCAACGAGAAATAGGGCTTGCAATAGGTGAACCGCCAGTTACGAGAGGCTATACGCCATCCGTGTTTGCCATATTACCTAGGCTACTTGAACGAGCCGGCAATTCAGCTGTAGGTTCTATTACTGGACTTTATACGGTACTTGTCGATGGAGATGATTTTAATGAGCCAATCTCGGATGCTGTCAGGGGAATACTGGATGGACACATCATTCTTACGCGGAAACTGGCTTCACTGGGCCACTATCCCGCAATCGATGTGCTTGACAGTGCAAGTAGGGTTATGCCCAATATCATCAGTGACGAGCACCTCATGGCGTCTATCAGATTCAAAGAGTTGCTTGCAACATATAGAAATTCTGAAGATTTGATCAATATTGGCGCATATGCCAAAGGGACAAATCCAAATATAGATTTGGCTATCAGCAAAATAGACAAGATTAACGGTTTTTTAAAACAAAGAACGACTGACCGTTCTGATTATGAAGACAGCCTAAACCAAATGCTGAATATTGTAAGTTAGAAAGGCGATCGTAGATGAAAAAGTTCAAATTCAGATATGAGAGCGTTTTAAAAATGCGCCTTGATCAGGAAGATAAAATCAAGAACGATTTGGCTAAATTGATCACGCGTCGCCAGAGGTTAATCGATCAATTAATAGAAGTAAAGGACGCTTCAGCACTTTATGACAAACATATTCAAGATTCGCTTGAAAAGGGAGAAAGCCGTTCCGAACGACACCAGTTTAGTCAAGGAAAGCAATATTATCGCGACAAAACGAATAACCTTAACCAGCAATTGGCTCAAATCAATCAGGACATTATTGGCGTACAGCAAAAGCTTGTTGAAGCAGTTAAGGATAGAAAAGTGATGGACAAACTCAAAGAGAAGGCTTTTAAAGCGTTTGTTGAAGCAATCAATGAAGCAGATGAAAAGCTCATTGAAGAAGTCGTCAATTTCGCAAATAACAAAAGGAACGGAGAATAACGATGGCTGCCAAGAAAGTAGTTGATACAAAAAAAGAAGAAGAGGTTATAGCAAAGGAAAAAAAAGGCAAGGGCGGATGTCTCGTTGTTTTGCTGATTTTATTTTTGACCCCTCTACTTGCTTTAAGTGCACTCTATTTTTTGAATAAAGATTTTCAGTTAAGTCTGAATGGGTTGGTCTCCAATGTTCCAGGTCCTTTGGGGGCATATTTCGAAAAATTCCCAACTAGAGCTGAGGAACTTGAGCAAGTTAGAATCGTATCGGATTATGTTCTAGGACTTGACGAATCTAGGGCAGTTGATAAACTGTTAATTCTTCAAAAGGATGATAAACGCGCATATGACGATGTCATCAAGGATATGCTTAGAATCAATCCCAACAAAACCAAGAACATACTTGAAGCGCTAAGAGCTGCAACCGTGAATAAGGATGCATTAAGCAATACGGTCAGTGTAATTGAGTCGGAAAAACAAGACGATATAAAAGCGCAAGCCGCCTATGTATCCAGTTTGCCTTCAAATGCTGCTGTTGAAGAGGTTCAAAACATCATAACAGACGGCATCAATGGCCATAGAAATGCAGCAGCCATATTCGAGTTTGTTGATAACAATATCGCAGTTGATATTTTGTACCAGCTCGATCAAGTAGATCGGAACAAAATTTTTGCCTCTATGAGCGATACGAAGGCCATGGCGATAAAAAATGCTTTCAGCTCTAAACAGAGAAGAATATCCGACTTACAGCAGATCGCAACCGTGTATGGGTCAGAGTCGCCATCTACACTGATTAATACGATCGGAAATACTGGAACCTATTCAATGGACGATCTTGCAGTCATCTATAAAGCATTGGGTCCAAAAAAATCGGGAGAAGTCCTCGCGAAGTCCAATAATGAGTCATTTGTATTTGATTTGGTTGCCAAAATGAAGGCGAATGAATTGCTTATAGGAGGACAAGATTTAATAACGCCAGATCTCTTAAAATCGCTAAAGATATATAAAGAATTTGACGATAACGTGTTAGAGTTGATTGACGTCTATTCCAAAATGGACATGAATCGGGTCATTGCGATCGTTAGAAATATGATGCTTAATGCATCACCATCTGAGATTTATGAGCTCAATAACGGTCAGTTGATTACCATATCGGATGAAGATTTGATTTTAGAGATATTAACGAGCTTCCCGCGCGATAAGATTGCTCAGATTCTTTCTTCGTTAGATCAAACATTGTCTTCGGAATTGACTCGAAAACTTGCACTGCCAAAACAATAGGAGGTGACCATGCAACTACGAGAATTGCTCAATAGCAAGCAACTTCTCACGCCTTTAGTATCAGCTAAACCAATGGGTCAAGATTCAAGCATGGATGCATTTAACCAAATCTTGACAGAAAAAACCAACGATTCCGCAACAAAACGAAATGCGATTAGCCAGAGGTTGGATTCACAAAAGGTTCAAACGAGAGACAGCAAAAGTTTTACGATTAAAACTGAGTCTAGCAAGTATGAACCCGTGGAACAGACCGAAGTCAAAAACGAAAAGAAAGATTCTTCAAAATTGAATGAATCGAATGCAAAAAAAATAGAAACAGGACGTTCTCAGGAATCAGAACAAGACAAAATCAAGAGAATGTTAAAGGAAAAGTTTAAGCGCAGTACAGGATTGAACGATGCCGAAATGGATGAACTCATTACAAATGTTCTTGCACAGCCTTTAAAACTCCTTGAGATGTTCGAGTCTAATGAAGATTTCGTGAATGAGCTTACGGACCTTATGACTGGACTTGAACTGACTGAAGTTCTGGAAAGCGATTTGAGCAACCAGGACTTGAGACAAATTTTGATTCAACTTGAAAAACTGATGCAAACGCTGGAAAAAAACGTTCAACCGATTCAAAAGGAAACTGAATCAGGTGATGCAAGTCAAGTGAAACATGAGAATCTACCATTTGAAATGAAAATCATTCAGTCTTTGAGTAAAATGATTGCCACCATTCAAAATCAAAATTCTGAGAATGTGGAAGTTAAGCCGAATGAAATAAGAAAAATGATTGTTGAAGCACTTGTTGTCCCATCGGATCAACCGACTCAAGAGGTTCCTAAAGAAGTGAAAAACGTCGTTGCAACAGATGCGTTAAATCCACTGAGTCAAGTTGCCACACAATCGGCAGAAACGATAACAAGTCAAACAAAAGCAGTGGATGAAACGGTGATGACACACGCAGGCAGTATCGCATCAGTACCTGTCGATACACAAACTCAGCAGGTTGCGATGAAAGAAGTGGATGTCAGTGTCGAAGTGAGAACTGAAGATGCATCAAAGGGATTTGGTTTAAATCAAATCGGGATGAAGCAATTCAATTCGATTACCACACAAACCGTG
>DMYC01000141.1 GCA_003482695.1 Clostridiales bacterium UBA8960 | reverse complement strand
ATGCAACTACTTCCTACAACTGCTATTGGTTTAAATGAAATTGAAGATGGAGAAATGATTAAAGCGCCAGTTTTCTGTAAAAAAAAGATGAAAGATAAATTAACAAGTAAACGATGTGATGAATTTCACAAAAAGGTATCTGAATCAAACGGACTACATAATTGTCCATATGGTTTTGCGGTTTATACTGCAATAAAAGCTCAGAGAACATTTCTATATATTGGATTAATTATTAAAGGTGAGACGGATTATCAGAAGATAAAGATGAAAACTGACATTTCTCAAGTTATTGTACTAAGCCTTAAAGAGTTAGAGAGAATAGTCGATATTGAGTATAAATCTTTTCTTTATGAAGAAGAAGCAAATCTTCAAAATCGATTTTTAAAGACTTCACTACATAACATGAAAAAACTCAGTCAAATTACAGAATATTCGTTAGCAAAAGTAATAGATAGAACAAATTTAAATGAACATATGAAGAAACAAGTTAAAACATCATATTATTCAACAATGCTTGTTAATGCTAATTATGAGGTGTTTGACTATTCCGTTAATATTGATAGCATCCAAAGTGGCAAACCTTTAAGAGTGGAACTATGGGGCAAGTTTTATGCAATGCAGTTAACACTTGAAGATTTAGCAAATAAGAAAAAAATTCGATTCGAAAATCCAAATTATGAAATTCCTAAAACTTACGTATCTGTTTACAATTCGTTTAGATTATTACCGTTTTTGATCTATGAGAATGCAGTAAAATATTCTCCTGAGCAAAGCAAAATAATTACCGAATATAACGAAATCGGCAATGATGTTATAATTAAAATTGCCAATAGTGGGTATAAGTACACTGAAAATCAGATGAAATCAATGTTCACTAAATTTTATAGAGTTTGTGATGAAATTAGTGAGGAATCAGGAAGCGGTGTTGGTTTATATTTGGCTAAAGAAATTTGTGATTTGCATAAAATGAGTATTACTTTATCTTCAAAAGAAGACACAGAAAGCACTGATCAAAATTCTTTAGGAATTTTTGAAGTTACAATTAAGTTGACAAAGAAGTAAATTTAAAATATAATTGGCATCGTGTGAAAGGAGGCTGAATATGTATAGAATTGAAGTTATTGCGGACATCTTCCTATCGTTAGAATCAATGACACAAAAAAAATTACAGAAACTATGTTACTACGCCCAAGCTTATTATTTAGCTAAGCATAAAAGAGAGTTAACAGATTCAACTTTTGAAGCTTGGGTTCATGGTCCTGTATCACCGGATTTGTATAGAGAGTATCGCAGGTACAATTGGAATAAAATTCCTAAGAGAGAATTAAGTTATAATTATGGGGACTTAGTTGAATTTATTATTTCTATATATGATGAATTTGGAACATATGATGCGGATGAGTTAGAAGAAATGACTCATAATGAAAAACCATGGATAGAAGCTAGAACCGGATTATTTGATTATGAACCATCAAATAATGTAATAAGTAAATCGACAATGATAGAGTATTATTCACGCAAGATAGCATCGTAAAAATAGTAGCATAAAGCTACTATTTTTTTGTGTATTCTAACATTTCATGAAATATTCTATCGCAAAGACTATAGTTGTGAAATCGATTGTTTCATATGAAGATGAATTTTCCAGTATAACGTTGTTTTCCATGTTTTTTCCACAAAAGATACATTAAACTTCATCAATATATACTAGATTGCTCTTCTTACTAGTTAGCATTTTCAACTAATGTAACGACATATGAAGTTATACCTTAAACCTTGTAATCTTCGTTGGTTGGGGGTTCGATTCCCTCTGGGTGCGCCAATATAAAAAGGCATTTGAAATGGACTGAGTCTGTTTCAAATGCCTTTTTGCTTATGGTTCTATTATTTTTTTCCAACGGGAACGATATACACGATAAACTCATCGACTCCATCCAGTTCAAATAACGCATCGGATTTTTCTTGATCATATGAAGCAATTGCACAAGCACCAGCGTGGATGCCCTCTGCTGCCAGATACAGATTCTGACCGAGATGCCCTAAATCAATCAGCATGACTTTGTGGGATTTTAAACCGTATCGCCATTCCGCTCTGTAAGGAATCGCACTCAGGTAAAACACGACGTTGGCACCAGCCGTGAATTTTTGACCATTCACAGATTCGACTAAGGCTGTCTCATCCGATTTTTTTGAAAGCACTTCGAGTTGATGTGTCAAAGGCAAATAATGATAATGGCCATTTTCTAAACCCTCGATGTTGTTCACGATGAGATATGTTTCAAAGGGATGTCTTGCGCCTCCGGATGGTGCTGGTCTAAAGCTTGCGATGTTGTCGCCTAGCACTTTCTGAATACGACAAGTTGAGTCGAGTAAATAAGACAACTCTCCCAGTGTCATGGTTTTTCCGCTATATTGACGCACACTTCTTCTTTCGACGAGGGCTTTATACAAATCGACATGAGGGATCTCAAGATCTGATGGCATGGGAAGTGAAATCAAGTCAGCGTTTTGTTTTGGAGCCTTTTGAAGCGGTGGAGCGGGTTTGCCAATCATCTGGTCAGAACTTGAAGGTTTTTTCCAGCTGTCATAATTCGCTTTCATAAAATTTCGATTGAATTCAATGTTTTTCATATTGCCTCCTCATTATGATGTTGAGTATCACCTTTAGTATACACAGGTCATGCTGCAAGTGCTATCCTTTCATATCAAAAAAAAGCTGAAATGAGTGCCGTATGAATTTTTTTATCTATCGTAAAGCGTTTGAAAATCAGGATTTTGTATGGTGATAGAAATAGAAAAAGCAACATTATTGTGGTAAAATTGTAACTAAATCGTTATAATAGAATGAAAAGATTATGTTAAGTAGCGGTGCATAATAAATTGGGAGGCGTTTTGATGATGGATTTGAAGCGAATGAAAAACAAAGCAAAGGCGGATCGGGTGGTTTCACAACAGGTTGATGAAAGCCCTATAAAACGGAAGAGTGCTTCGCTGAATTTTGGGTTTAAGCATTGGGAATTCGCAACAAAGTCCTGATCGGATTTATCGCCATTATTCTTACTTTATTCTATGTGACTTTTTCAGCAAATCAATTTATTTCTCTGATTGCCTATACTTATATTCCAGTTATTGAAGCACAGAATCACCTTGGTACGACCGTCCAGGCGATGAATGCGACTCAGAGGGATTTTTTGTTGATCGACCGCACAAATGAAGATTTCTTTAAAGCAGCATCGACAATGGGCGATGGTGAAATGAGTCCAACAGATCGGACGAATGCTTTTGATGGGTATTATGATTCTGCCGTACGTACGATTGAAGATTTGATGAACGCTGAACTCATTAAAAACGATGCGGCATTAATGGGCGAAATTGAGCTTCTTAAAAGTGAACTTGAAGCATATAAAGCCAATTTCGACAGCATGCATTTAAGCATCCAAAAACGAGGTTATGACCGTTATGGTGTCGTGGGACAAATTGACAACATGCGGAAACAATTGAAAACAAAGCTGTCTACGATGCCACAGGATAGCAATTTGGATAAAGCGATCGCAAACCTGGATGTTGCACACGTTAATTATCTATATACTGGGCATGCAAGGTATCATAGTCAAATCAAGGATCAGTTGGGTTATCCGAATACCCAAGTGTTGCTAGGTGATTTTTCTGATGCTTTTAAAGCAGAATACAAGAGCATTTCAGATGGTTATATGGCGGCTTTCAGTGAGCTCGTCGCACTTGATGATCAAATTGGCAGAAATCCAACCGAGGGTTATTTTGCTTCAATCACCACATCCAGCATTCAGGTCGAGGAGATTTCTGAGCGATTGAATGTAAGTATCAAGCAGAAGTTGACTGATGCAATTAAAAGATTGATTGGTCAATTGTTCCTAATAGTGGGTGTTATAACACTCGTTGCAGTTGCATTTGCGATCATACTGGCAACATTGATTTCAAGACCACTAAAAAATCTTAACTTGATGCTTAAAGACATTTCTGAAGGTGATGGAGACTTGACTAAAATCCTTGAAATTCAGACCAAAGAAGAAATGGGGATGCTTGCAAGCCTGTTTAATCAGTTTGTAAGTAAAATTAGAGCTGTGGTCATAAAAGTAAAAAACAGTTCAAACACCCTTTCAAATTACACAGATGAAATTCATTCTGCCATAGAACAGGCGAATGATAGCATAGAGCATATTAATATAGAAGTGCAATCGATGATCGATGGCCTACAAAACAATGCAAGTGTTGTTGAGGAGACCACGGCAAGCATTCAGGAGTTGTCAAGTAGTGCACAAATGATCTCAAAGGAAGCCGAGCTCGTTGAACAAGACTCAAAGCAAGTACTTTCAGCCTCTCAGCAAGGCGTAAGCAAGTTAAGTCAAGTGGTTCAGAGTATTGAGCAAGTCAAATTATCGTCTGAATCGATGGCCAGTGTCATTGACACATTAAAGTCGTCTTCTGAAGAAATCGTCAGCATCGTGGGTATTATCAATGCCATAGCAGAGCAAACGTCATTGCTCGCATTAAATGCGTCAATTGAAGCCGCAAGAGCCGGTGAGCATGGGCGTGGTTTTTCAGTTGTTGCGGATGAAGTTAGAAAACTGGCGGAACAAAGTAAGGGGTCCGCGTTTAAGATCAATGACATCATACTTCAAATTTCAACGGATATTCAAGGCGCAAGCTCAACCATGAGCAAAGAAAAAATATTGGTTGAACGCAGTGTATCAGAAGCGTATGATACAAACGTCAGCTTCAGTGAAATCCTTCAATTGATAGAGGGCATCAATCACAAGATTGCCAATATCAGTCAAGGGGCCCTGCAACAATCCCAGATTTCAGAGGAAATGGCAAAGGCGATTGATGAACTTTCAGATATCATGCAAGGCAATGTTTCATCTTCTGAGAGAATTGGTGCAAATATTGAAAATCAAGTCGCGACATTTGAAGAAATTGCTGCGAGCATTTCAGAACTCAAAAATATGGCTGGCGTCCTTGAAGCTGAAACGGGTCGCTTTAAAGTGTAGAATTTTGGTTAAGTTAGAATGGCTTGACAATTAGCGCTTGATTGCGCTAATTGTTAGGCCGTTCTTTTTTATGGATTGACACTTGAATTACAAAGCACTCTAAGATATCCTTAAAGGGATATCAAATAATGAAATGTAAATCGGGAGAATAATATGAGAATCACTGAAGCGTACCTACATGTGCTCGATGCGAACAGCGATGTCAAGTTGTTGTCAGAGCGTCACATGCACATTGACCTTGAAATAGAAGACTATGCGTCAAAACATATAGAAGGATTTTTTGAACATCTAGACATCGCAACAAATGAAATTGACGCGATTCAAAAGATGAACCCATTGTCGGATGATTTTAAGGAAACCACACTTAATGTCGCGGAACTTTTCTTCGATGTGATGAAGCAATGTGAAGAAATAAAGCCCTGTGACTTGATGTGTTTGAAATTTGAAAGGGAAGGGGCCACTTTAATAGGCTTTCTTAAACTGAATTTCAGGACGAGTTTCGCACATGCGGTCGAGCTTGAAGACAATCTGATCGTGAATAAAATCATAAGGCAGGTGACGACTTTACCGTATAAAACTCAAAAGGTTGAAGAGGGCTTTCTTGTTGATTTGACACATAGACAAGTTTTCATCAAAGACAAAACGGTTACAGTGGACGGTAGAAAGACAAAATATATCTCTGAGTATGTGCTAGGTGTTGGGCACACATTGACACCTAAAAGGAAAATTGATTTGATCGCGAAAACGGCACAGAAAGTGATTGAAAAATACGATGACAAGCCTTTAATCGCCACTGCGAAGATCAAACAAATGATCACATCGCATCTAGATGAAAGTGGCGGTGTAAATATGGAGAGCATTGTAGCCTCTTGTTTTGATACAGAAGTTGCAAAAGATGCTTATTTAAGCGAGTTAAATGACAAAGGCATCGATCCTGATTCCATCACCATCAATGAAACACAAAAGAAAAAGTTAAAACGCACCCAAAAAATAAAAACAGCAAGTGGCGTTGAGATCATTTTGCCTTTTGAATACGTCTCAAGAAGTGAAAACCTTGAAATCGTGAATCACCCCGATGGATCTGTTTCTATACAACTCAAGAATTTAGGAGAACTGTTATGAGGCTAAATAAATTTCTTAGTGAAGCAGGTGTCTGTTCGCGACGCGAAGCAGACAGACAGATCGAAGCTGGCAAGGTCAGTGTGAACGGTGTAACGGCGACTTTGGGAACCCAAGTGAGCGAATCGGATGAAGTCATCTACGATGGAAAAGTGATTCAAAACAAATCAGAAAAGGTTGTCATCATTTTTAATAAACCTGTCGGCATCGAGTGTACGAGCAATCTAGATGTGAAAGACAACATCATCCGTTACTTGAATTTACCAATTAGAGTTTTTCCGGTTGGAAGGCTGGACAAAAATTCAGAAGGGTTGATTCTGCTAACGAACGATGGGGATTTGTCAAATGGCATTTTAAAAGCGCGATATTTTCATGAAAAGGAGTATATCGTAACGGTAAACAAAACCATCTCAAAGGCATTTATCAATCGAATGGGAAGTGGTGTGGAAATCCTAGAAACCGTTACTCGACCATGTGAAGTTGAAAAAATGGACGATCGAACATTTAGAATCATTTTAACACAAGGGTTAAATCGGCAAATAAGAAGGATGTGCGAGGCACTTGATTATGAAGTGGTTAAACTCAAGCGAATCCGGGTATTAAATATCGTGTTAGGAGATTTGAGATTAGGTAAGTGGCGATATGCTTCTGAGCAAGAATTAGATGGATTGAGACAGCTTGTCAGCGCGAATTCCGATGTTGGTTTCGCTTCTCAAGAGGAAGATTCATTTTGCCGATAATAATGTTAACTGAGTATCGAATAGGAGATAGGTATGTTAAACAATTTGATTATATCGGGCATTGCAACTTTTTTGATATATCTGGTCATTGAAAGTTATAAAAGCGTTCGACAATTTTTTATATTTAAACGTGTGAGAGAAGTCATACTGATCGCAACGTTCAATTATTTAAAACGCACACCGAAAGGCTTCGTTGACTTGTCGAGCTTAAAACATCTTTTGATGGACAAGCTTATGGAAATAAAGCTTTCTGCCTGGGTGAAGGAAATCAATATCACTTGGCAGTCCATGGATGTTATCCAATTCGTCTTCGAATTGGATTTTGAAAAAATCAAACCCAAGTATAAATTCGTAATAGGGCTGAAAGATGTTGAGGAAATTGTCGACAGAACAAAATTGATTTAAGGATGTGACATATGAAAAAAGCTTTTGTAATCATACTATTCGCAGTGGCAGCTTATTTGATTTTTAGCATTGCAACCCACGAAAGCAAACCGGCTGACACAAGAACCTATAGATTTGATTTTGATGAGATCGACAAAGATTTTTGGCTAATTAGCGAATGGGAATCGTTTGAACGTTCCTATGATCTTGCTAAACTTGAAAATGGCATCCTGAAATTAAGTTCGGACTACTCGGGCATTATGCCTTTTATGTTAAGCCGTCCACTTGAGCTTCAAAGTAAGGACGTTTTGACTGTTAAAAGAAGAGTTAAAATAACCCGAGGCAATGACACTTTTTCAGGTGGTATGGCGCTATATCAGACGATGGATCTTGATTTGATACCTGGGGCCACTGATGGCACATGGTTTACAGCGATGGGCGATGGAATCGTGCTTATAGAATATTCTTATGATTTAATCAATACAAGCAATCGGCCTGGCAGAGACATTATCCGATTTTTAGCTGCGGATTGGGAATATAACGACAACTTCACTTTGATTCCTCCGATCTATAACGAGTGGATCGAAGAGACGCTGATATTCGATATGCGTTCCAACTTGATGACGTATCGACTGAATGATTCTGACTACAAATTATACAGTTACATGCTCGACAAAAGCGCCATAAGAATCCTAATGCACCCATTTGGTACTGGACTGGGCAATGTGGTTGAAATTGACTATATTGAAGTGACGATTGAAGATAAAAGCATTCGTGGCAAATAGGAGACGGAGGAACTTAAATTGAATGAAGCATATGAAAAAGGGCTGAACTACGCCCTTTATTTACTTTCGTTACAAATGAGAACGGTGGAAGAGTTGCGCACAAAACTTAAAAACAAGACCTATGAAGATGATCTTGTAGAGGCCATCATAAACTTTTTGAAAACGTCCAAATATCTCGACGATGTCAACTATGCTGTGATTTATATGAGAACGAAAAGGGAAAGATTCGGTGATTATAGAATCGATAACACACTCGTGCAAAAAGGCATCTCAAGGGATGATATTGAAAAGGCCAAGAATCTACTTGAAGACGAAGAAGGCGAGCAGGATCCTGAAGCGTTTGCAAGGGGTGTACTCGACAAAAAAATAGCGACCCTCAGTATCGATTGGGGTCGCCTCAAAACGGATTACAAATACAAATATAGCACATATCAAAAGTTGGCTCATTTTTTAGCGGGTCGCGGGTTTTCCGGTCGCGTTATTAAAACAGTGATTAGTGAAAGACTTGCTGAGCATTTCTTCGATGAATAGAGAGTTTGGGTTAAAACTTCCGTTGATGAACTCAACATGTAACAACTCAAGCTTTTGCTTTGCACGTGTGAGCCCAACGTAAAATAGACGACGCTCTTCCTCTAGTGCGTCCCCTTCGGTGGCACTGAAATTAGGAAAAATTTGTGGATTGACATCAATCATGTATACCTCGTCGAACTCTAGGCCTTTTGAACCGTGTATGGTCGACAATGTAAGCGCTTCAGAAGAATTGTTGAAATTTTCCTGTAAGTACGTTTTCAGATCGTTTATGCGAGTGATAAAATCAAAGCCTGTTTTCAAGGGTTTTGCAATCGCTTTAAAAGCATCGATTCGCGTCCGTGCGAAGTTCATGCTTAGACCCAACCGCTGAGCATTTGATTTTACATAATCGAGATAACCGAGCTCGGTTTCAATATAATGGATTCCGTCATAGGGGCGTAACATTTTTAAGGTCTCAAATTGCGCCATTATTTTTTCTTGTGTTCGGGTTTGATAGTCCATTAAAAAAGGAATTTCAACGAGTACTGAAAAAATGTTTCTCCCGCGATGATTCAATTTAACGTAATTCAACATTTCTCTTGAAATAAAGCCATTCATTTTGAATGCGATTTTTTGAAAACTATATAGATCTTGCGGCACCATCGCCAAAGTAAAAAAAGCGATTAAGTCTTCTAGGAGCCAGTGGTTGAATTCCCGCATCGGCGTGTCCTTGATTTGGAAAGACAAAGCGTTTCGCTCAAGTGCATCAATGACGCTCAATGAAGAGACTTTGTTTCTATACAAAATGGCTTTTGTTCCGGGTGTTTGCTTAATCGTGTCAATCATATATTGGTTGCGTGCGTTCAAGTCATCAAAAAGACGTACAGCAGGTTTTTCGATCGCATCCTTGTAAGGGCGCATTTCTTTTGCAAAGCGCAACTTGTTTTTAACAATCACGGCATTTGCAGCTGCGACGATGTTCGCATCTGAACGAAAGTTATCCGAAAGATAAAAGAGCTTTGCTCGAGCGAATTTTTCAGGAAAATTCAGAAGATAAGAAGGGTAAGCCCCCCTAAACCCATAGATGGATTGATCGTCATCTGCCACTAAAAACAGATTTTCATCGGCACCTAGCAACATCTCGATAAGCTCGAATTGCAGTTTTGATGTGTCCTGTGCCTCATCAACTTGAATGAAACGATAGCGGTTTCTTATTTGTGACAGTAAAGCGGGTGATTTCTTTAAAATCTTAATGGCGCTCAGCAACATGTCATCAAAATCAAAAAAATGGTGTGTGTTCTTAAAACGATGATAATCCTCTGCCATGTCGAATATGTTTTTCCACTGAAACTCATGTGCATCCAAATCGTCTCTCGTCAACCTTAAGTTGTAAATGAGCCCTATGTGGTTATTGAGTGATTCGTACTCATCTTCAGTCAAATTTGCCTTATGATGCCTTTTGAAAATTTCGTTTAAGACTTGAAATTTTTGAGTGCCATCTTCAAGCAAGGTCATGTTTTTTCCGACGCTATTTAAGTAGCGCTTGTAAAGGCCATAAGCAAATTTATGAATGGTCATGAATTCAAAGCGATATTTAAGATGTGCAAATTTCCCTTCATACCGCATGGCCATATCAACAGCCGATGCTTTTGAAAATGTCAGTGTTAATATTTCATCAGGCGACACACCATGGGTCTCGACCAATTCGATTAATCGATGAAGCAGTAAAGTCGTCTTGCCGCTTCCGGGTATAGCAAGTGTGAGTGCCGGTCCGATATGATGTTTGGATGCCTCAAGCTGTGAGGGTGTAAGTGCATTAGATGTCATTTTTACTCCATTTCGGTGCGATTTTGACGCTGGGATGTGAATGATTTATGAATAATATATAACAAGAGGGTAAATTTTGCAATAAAGCCTTGTTTAGCATGCTATATAAGGTATAATTATAGTGATTTTGTGTAATAATCTTTACTTTTTACGGCAAATACGATACTATTATTAGGTTAAATAGGTAATTTTTAAAGCTTTGCAAACAAGCGAAGTAAAATTAAGTATATAAGATCGGGAGGCATTATTAATGAGCTATGAAATTTTAAAAAAAGAAAACAGTGAGGTAACGATCAAGGTTACAGTTGCTGCAGAAGAATTTGAGAAGGCGGTTGTTGCGGTTTATAACAAAAGCAAAGGCAAATTCAATATCCCAGGATTCAGAAAAGGTAAAGCGCCAAGATCGATTATTGAAAAGCAATATGGCGAAGGGGTATTCTTTGAGGATGCTGTAAACAGTTTATTGCCAACTTACTATGAATAAGCACTAGATGCACTTTCTATCGAACCAGTTGCGAGACCTGATATCGACATTACTGAAGTCGCAGCGAAATCAGATATGGTATTTACAGCAGTTGTCACTGTTGCACCAGAGTTCACACTTGAAGGGTACAAGGGCATCGAAGTTGAAAAAATAAATTCTGAAGTGACGGATGCTATGGTTGATGGCGAAGTCGAGAAAACAAGATCGATGAATGCGAGACTTGTATCCGTTACAGATAGAGCGGTTCAAAATGAAGACACAGTTGTCATCGATTACAAAGGTTTTGTAGGGGAGCACCAGTTTGATGGCGGTACTGCAGAAAACCAAGAGCTTGTAATCGGATCTGGCAGATTCATTCCAGGTTTTGAAGAGCAACTTATTGGCGCAAATGTAGGCGATAAAATGGAAGTAAACGTAACATTCCCTGAAGTATATCATTCAGAAGAATTAGCGGGCAAAGACGCAGTATTCCAAGTTACGATAAATGACATTAAGTTTAAAGAATTGCCAGAACTTGATGACGAGTTTGCGAAAGACGTTTCTGAGTTTGATACTTTGGAAGCTTATAAAGCAAGCATCAAAGCTGAACTTGAAGTTTCTGTTGCAGATAGTGCAAAAGCGGCTCAAAGAGATAAAGTCATAGACAAAGTTGCAGAGCTTATCACTGTAGAAATTCCTGAAAAAATGATAGAGTCTGAAATCGATGGCATGCTTAGAGAATTCGACCAACAACTTCAGCAACAAGGGTTAAGCCTTGACCAATACGTTCAGTTCACTGGTGGAACGATGAACGCACTTCGCGACCAAATGAAAGGTGATGCGCTTGCGCGTGTTAAGACGAGCCTTGTCATCGAGAAAGTGATGAACCAAGAAAACATTGAGATTACAGAAGAAGATATCGATGCTGAACTTACTAAAATTGCAGAAATGCAAAAGCGCAGTGTGGAAGATATTAAAAAAATATTCCAGCACGACAATTATGAGTATTTAAAATCAAATTTAAAATCGAGAAAGACAGTTGATTTCTTGGTAGACAATGCCAAATTAATCTAGTTTCAGAAACACGGAGGTGTAAAGATGGCAAGCTATATCCCATATGTTATAGAACAAACAAGCAAAGGTGAAAGATCTTATGATATTTACTCGAGGCTTTTAAAAGACAGAATTATTTTCATCAGTGGTGAAATCGATGATCATACAGCCAATTTGGTTGTTGCACAACTTCTATTTTTAGAAGCTGAGAATCCTGATAAAGATATCAATAGTTATATCAATAGCCCAGGAGGTTCGATTACAGCAGGGATGGCCATTTTTGACACGATGGAGTATATAAAACCTGAAGTATCGACGATCTGTGTTGGTATGGCTGCAAGCATGGGTGCATTTTTACTTGCTGCAGGTGCTAAAGGTAAACGATATGCACTACCAAACGCAGAAGTCATGATTCACCAGCCACTTGGCGGTGCAAGGGGTCAAGCCTCAGATATCAAGATTCAAGCGGACCGTATTTTGAAAATGAGACAGGACATCAACAAAATTTTAAGTGAAAAAACAGGCAAGCCATATGAGCAGATTGAAAAAGACACGGATCGAGATTTCTTCATGACAGCACAGGAAGCCGTTGAGTATGGCCTAGTTGACAGCGTATTTGTGAAAAGATAATGAAGATATTAAGAAATGAGGTAATGCATGGATAAACCAACTTTAAAATGCTCCTTTTGTGGAAAGAGCCAAGAACAGGTAAAGCGACTGATTGCTGGTCCAAATGTCTATATTTGTGATGAGTGTATCGAGCTTTGCAATGAAATATTGGAAGAAGAGCTTTCCATTTATAAAAAGGAAGACAGTGATGAGTGGTCGTTGGAATCCCTACCGAAGCCAGCCGAAATAAAGGATATACTCGATTCGTATGTTATTGGACAGGAGAAAGCTAAGAGAACGTTGGCCGTCGCCATGTACAATCACTATAAACGTATTCAGAATACAGTAGAAGATGACGAAGTAGAGCTTCAAAAAAGCAACATTCTACTCATAGGGCCAACAGGTTCAGGTAAGACACTTCTAGCACAGACACTTGCAAAGATACTCGATGTGCCATTTGCTATCGCAGATGCTACAGCGCTTACGGAAGCAGGTTATGTCGGTGAAGATGTGGAAAATATCATACTGAAACTCGTTCAGGCTGCAGATTATGATATAGAACGCGCTCAAAAGGGTATTATATATATTGATGAGATTGATAAGATCACAAGAAAATCGGAAAACCCTTCTATTACAAGGGATGTTTCAGGTGAAGGTGTTCAACAGGCACTTCTTAAAATTATCGAAGGTACTGTTGCAAACGTGCCACCGCAAGGTGGACGTAAACATCCGCATCAAGAGTTCCTGCAGGTAGATACGACGAATATTCTTTTTATTTGTGGTGGCGCATTCGATGGGATGGAGTCAATCATCAACTCGCGAATCGGTGAAAAATCACTTGGATTCGGTGCGACGATTCAAAGTAAAAAAAATGTTCAGCTCGGTGAACTGTTCGATAAGATCGAACCTAAAGATCTGCTAAAATACGGACTGATTCCCGAATTCGTAGGCCGTGTGCCAATAGTCGTTTCTCTTCATGAATTAGATCAAGAGGCTTTAGTTCGCATCTTGAAAGAGCCAAAGAATGCAATCATAAAGCAATATCAAAAGATGTTGAAAATTGATTCCGTCGATCTTGAATTTGAAGAAGAGGCTTTGGTGGAAGTGGCTAAGATGGCTATAGAAAGAAAAACCGGTGCTCGAGGTTTGAGATCCATTCTTGAGAGCATTATGATGGAAATCATGTATGAAATCCCTTCGCGTGACGATATCAAGAAGTGCATCGTGACAAAGGAGACCATACGCAACCATCAACTGCCAACCCTTGTACTTGTTGACGCTAAGAGAGAAAGCGCCAAGAAGGAACCTAGAAAGGGTAAAGAAAGTGTATCCTAAAACGAGCGTAAGCTCGTTTTTTATTTAATAGAATGAGGTGAAACAATGGAAGATAACGGAAAAATCATCAACATACCATTAATACCACTCAGAGGCTTATCCATATTTCCATATATGGTTTTACACTTTGACGTCGGTAGAAAAAAATCGATTAAAGCACTAGAAGCAGCTATGGCAAGAGATCAACGCATTTTTTTGACGACTCAGTTTGACATAGACAATGATTCGCCAGAATCGACCGACTTTTATAATGTAGGAACAATCTGTAAAATCAAACAAATGCTAAAACTTCCAGGTGATGCGATTCGCGTTCTCGTGGAAGGCATTCAGCGCGCTGAAGTGATAACGATAGTCGACGAAAATCCTTATTTTAGGGTGGACGTCACCGCTTATGTCGACGAGGTTGCCGTTGATAAAGAAACACACGCGCTCATGAGAAGCTGTATAACTGCATTCGAGAAGTATATTGCAACGACGAATCGCGTCACACCGGATGTCATACTCTCTGTAACCTCTATTGATGAACCGGGTAGACTGGCAGATACCATTGCAGCGCAAGTAACGCTCAAAACAGATCAAAAGCAAGAACTCATCAATTCGGTTGATGTTAAGAAAAGATTAGAAGTGCTTTATAAACTCTTGCTGACAGAAGTTGAGATTTTAGAAGTTGAAAAGAACATTAATGACAAAGTAAAGAATCAAATCAACAAATCTCAAAAGGAATACTATTTGAGGGAGCAGATTAAAGCGATTCGCGATGAACTTGGCGAAGAAGATGCGCAAGAAGATGAAATAGAGGAAATGCGTACTAAGCTCAAAAAGCTCAAGCTTTCTAAGAAGATTGAGAAGAAGGTGTCGACAGAGATTGACCGATATTCAAGGTTATCGCCTTCATCTGCAGAAAGTGGCGTCATAAGAAGCTACGTCAATTGGATCCTCGATTTGCCATGGAAAAAAGAAACAAAAGATGAAATCGACTTGATTAAGGCACAAGCGATTCTTGACGAGGACCACTATGGTCTTGAGTCTGTCAAAGAACGTGTTGTTGAGTATTTGGCAGTCAGAGATTTGACGCAAAGCATGAAGGGACCGATTATTTGTTTGGTAGGCCCTCCAGGGGTTGGTAAGACTTCTATTGCCAAGTCCATTGCACGCTCGCTAAATAGGGAGTTTGTAAGAATGTCACTTGGTGGCGTTAGGGATGAAGCTGAAATACGTGGTCATAGAAGAACGTATATTGGTGCGATTCCTGGACGTATCATCAACG
>DMYC01000281.1 GCA_003482695.1 Clostridiales bacterium UBA8960 | reverse complement strand
AGGCGCATTCCTTGGCTATCATTATGCTCGATCTCGATAACTTCAAAGAATATAACGACGAAAAGGGCCATCTTTTCGGTGACAGATTGCTCATCGAATTATCAGATCGACTTAGGCCATTAAATTATGATGGGATGTTCATTTCAAGATTTGGAGGAGATGAATTTCTAATTTTAATTCCCTATGTCAATATGACGACACTCGATATCAAGCTAGATAAAATGATTCGGCTGTTTTCAGAACCTTTCGATATAGACGGTGATTCCATCATGCTTGAAGCAAGTATAGGTATCAGCCTTATGCCAAATGATGATCATACACTTGAAGGTTTAACAAGCAAAGCTGACCTTGCGATGTACGACGCCAAATCAAAAGGTAAGAATCGAATCGTGTTCTATGATGAATCCTTGATGTCCACTATTAAACGCAAAAATTATCTGACCGATTTATTGAAAAAGGCACTGACAAAAAACGGCTTCACTTTAGTCTATCAACCACAAGTGGATGTAACGACTGGAGAGATCGTTGGTTTTGAGGCATTGATTCGATTAAAAGAACATGCTATATCTCCTGCCGAGTTTATTCAAGTGGCTGAAGAAAAAGGCTTGATTATTGAAATAGGGCGGTTTGTGATTCATGAAGCAGTGAATCAGTTAGTAACATGGCGCGATCAAGGTTTGAATCTAAAACCGATTGCCGTCAATATTTCAGGCAAACAATTTGGCGATGATGGCTTGGTGCCATATATAGAAAATCTCTTCATCAAATACCGTTTGGATCCTGCTCTGATTGAATTTGAACTCACTGAAAATACTCTCGTTGAAAATGATGAAAAAGCGCTCATCATACTTAATTTACTTAAGTCGAAAGGANNACGATTTCGGCACCGGGTATTCCTCTCTTAGTTATTTGGACCTCTTTCCGATAGATAAGGTAAAGTTCGACAAAAAATTCATCGATCGCTATTTAAATGCAAAAGGTCTTGATATTATTGAAAAGCTGATTGATCTTGCGAACGCATATGACATTGCTGTTGTAATCGAAGGCATCGAAACACATGATCAGGTCGATTTATGCAAGCGTCTTAAATGCCAACTGATTCAGGGGTATTACTTCAGTAAACCTGTTTCAGTGGAACAGTTAAGCGAGTTGTATAATCAGGTCTTTGAAGTATAATCGACACTCGCATCACATAAACATGATTCCCACACCCGTAAGCACCACAACGGTTCCGATGATTTCTTTAAGCGTGACTTTTTCACGTTTAAAGAAAAAGGCATATGGGATGAGCAGGATTGGCGTGATGGATATGAGTGTAGATGCCACACCTGGATTGATTTTTTGAACAGCATAAAGCGAGAGTGAGATGCCTAGAAATGGGCCGAAAAATGAACCGATGGATAAAGATGCCATCGCGTCTTTGCGTTCAAAGGCTTTAATAAACTTTGGCCAGTGTCCTTTCACCGTAAAGATCAAGGCAAAACCGACGATTCCCGCGATGATGCGAATTTGTGTCGCCGCAAACGGGTCATAGTCCGCCATGCCAAATTTGCCGATGATATAGCCGGACGCTTGCCCGAATGCGCCACCGAATGCAAGTAAAATACCTAAAATGNNCTTCAGCGATGAGTATCACAGATGCGATGCCACCAAGTGTCACGATCATCCCTATGATTTGAATGCCCGTCATTTTTTCGTCTAAAAATAGCCATGCCATAATGGCGCTGAGCGGTGGCACGCTGGAATAGATCAGCATTGAAATCCTAGAGCCGATTTTGACAAAAGCTTCTACTAAAAGCAGGTCGCCTATGACGATGCCCACAAGCCCCGACATCAACAGCCAAAACCATTCTGTACGGGTTGCGTCTGTTGGGAAGAGCATGCCTCGGCTTAACAGTGTGAAGATGGATAAAAATACAAGTCCAAGCAGCAAGCGCATCAGGTTGAGGTTAAGTGAACCTATTTTTTTTGCGCTGTGTTCAAATGCGGTTGAAGTGATGGCCCAGCAAAATGCGGTTGCTAGTGCGGCAAATTCGCCTAAATAATTTTGAATGATTCCCATGGATGTCATGCTCCTTAGCTTTTATAGCCTAGTATATTCTTGAGTGCTTCAAGTGCATAATCGACGTCTTTTTCGGTATTGAAAAAGCCAAACGAAAAACGCAATGTTCCAACTGGATAAGTCCCCAGTGTTTTATGCGCACTCGGCGAGCAGTGTAGGCCAACTCGAGTCATTATGCCATATTGCTTATCAAGCTCGTGCGCTACGAGGGCGATATCTTTTGTCTTTATTTGTATCGAAACGACTGCCATACGGTGGCTCATATCTTTAGGTCCTATTATTTCTATTTCTGGTAGCGTTTTAATGCCTAAAATGAACCGATTGGTCAGCGCCTGCTCCTTTTGATGGATCTTTTCAAGACCCGTTTCCATCAGGAACTTTAGCGACGCCTGAAGTCCAAAAATACCCGGTAAATTTAGAGTGCCCGCTTCAAAGCGGTCCGGCATGACCATCGGTATTTCTTCAGAGTGCGATAAACTCCCTGTGCCGCCACTGATTAAGGGTTCAATCATGAGTGCCATTTCATCGGTTACGACGAACCCACCGATGCCTTGAGGACCTAACAGACTTTTATGCCCCGTAAATGCGAGTGCATCGATGTGCATCGATTTCATGTCTATTGGCAATACCCCCGCCGTTTGAGCGGCGTCGACGATGAACTTAAGCCGATGTCTTTGACAGAAATGTCCCACTTCTTCAAGCGGCATGATGGTGCCTGAAACGTTGGACGCATGCATGAGGATGACGGCTTTTGTATTTGGTTTCACGAGGCTCAGCATGGTCTCAACAACTAGTTTTCCTTCCCGCGTGCAAGGGATCCGATCAAAAGTCACCCCTTGATGCGTGAGTTGTACAAGCGGTCGCATAATGGCGTTGTGCTCCATCGAGGAAACGAGTACATGATCGCCAGGCTTTAAGAACCCTTTAAGTATGTTGTTTACACTGTAAGTGACGTTTGGGGTAAAAATGACATTTTTGCTGTCTTCAGCGTTGAAAAGTGTCTTTATCATTTCTCTTGTTTCGTATACGACTTCATCGGCCGAGTAGGCGGATCTGTAATTGCCACGTCCTACATTGGCACCAATGTGTTCTATATAATGGCACATGGCTTCGCTTACGCCTTTAGGCTTCGGGAAACTCGTGGCTGCGTTGTCGAGATATGTTCTTTTGATGCCCGTCATGTTATGACCTCCTTAACTATTCTCAATTATACGCCTTTTCTTATGAATTGACTACAATATGTAACGGTGAATTTTGCATATGACATGGAGTTTGTGATAAAATACGACGAGAATGATGGATGGGATATAAAAGGTGGACGAAAATTATGGAAAATGAGAAAAAGACGTATATCGCGACTTTTCGTACGCATTTCGGGGCAATCAGGTTTAAAAAGGCGTGTGTGGGCAGTGGCATCGATGCACAGTTGATGGCGGTACCTAGAGCGTTGAGTGATTCATGTGGAAACTGTGTCCAGTTTGTCGCTGATGCGGTTCCAGATTTTCCAGAGGGGATCATGAAGGATGTGGGGCGGATTGTGCGC
>DMYC01000283.1 GCA_003482695.1 Clostridiales bacterium UBA8960 | reverse complement strand
ATTTGCGTTGTCGGACATGGGAAAGAGTTGGTAGAGAAAGTGCTTTCGGGACAAGGTTTAAAATTTGTCGTTCAGGAAGTCCAGTTAGGTACAGGACACGCCGTTCGTTCAGCAGACGACTTTATCGTCGAGGGTGAAGTATTGGTTCTATTTGGCGATGCCCCCTTACTTAGCGAATCATCGCTGAATGCGTTTATTGCTTATCACAGAGAAGGTGGCTATATGGCGAGTCTAATCTCGACGATCTTCGAAGATCCAACAGGTTATGGCCGTGTTGTTAGAAATGCATCAGGTCAGTTTGAAAGAATCGTTGAACATAAAGATGCCAGTCCTGAGATTAAGTCGGTAACAGAAATAAACTCCGGAATTGGTCTGTTTGATGCGAAAGTTCTTAAAGAAGCGCTGAGTCAGCTTAAAAGTGACAATACGCAGGGTGAGTACTATTTAACAGATGCATTTGAGGCGATAAAAAATAAGGGGCTTCTCGTAGGTGCTTTTGTTACGAAAGATCAAATGGAAGTCATGGGGGTAAACGATCGCTTGGCGCTTTCTGAGGCTGAACGTTACCATCAAAATAAAATTAAGAAGCATTGGATGCTTGAAGGGGTTACACTTATAATGCCTGATAGTATTTATATAGAAAAAAACGCTATAATTGGTGCAGATACGATTATCGAACCGGGTACTCAAATTAAGGGCAGGACCGTTATTGGTGAAGGGTGTATTATTGGGCCTTATTCTGAAGTGGTTGACTCGATTGTAAAAGACAATGTGAAAATCAAACATTCAACCGTTTTGGAGTCGGAAATAGACGATAAAACAGTGGTTGGTCCATACGCCTATTTAAGACCAAAATCGATCATCGGTAAGGATGTTAAAATTGGCGATTTTGTCGAAGTAAAAAACAGCACAGTTGGCGATGGCACTAAAATTTCCCATTTAACGTATGTGGGCGATGGGAAAATCGGTAAAAATGTCAATTTGGGCTGTGGCGTTGTATTTGTCAATTATGATGGTTTAAATAAGCATTTGACTGAAGTCGACGATGAAGCTTTTGTGGGTTGCAACACAAATTTAATCGCACCTGTAAAAGTTGGTAAGAAAGCATATGTTGCAGCTGGTTCAACGATTACTGAAGATGTACCTGAAGGGGCTTTAGCAATTGCTAGAGAACGTCAAGTCAATAAGACCGAATGGTCTAACAAATATCAAAAGGACAAGTAGGAGGAAATAATGCAATCGAATGACAGGAGGATAAAGGTTTTTTCAGGTAATGCAAACCAAGATCTTGCAAGAGCCATTTGTAAGGAATTGGGATTACCTCTAGGCGACAGTATCGTAAAAACCTTTAGCGATGGAGAAATATCTGTAAATATCAATGAAACAGTAAGAGGTATTGATGTTTATGTGGTTCAATCTTTTTCGTTACCTAAAGTAAATGACTATTTAATGGAATTGCTTATTATGATAGATGCTTTGAAAAGAGCTTCTGCGGGTAGAATCACAGCAGTTATTCCTTATTATGGTTATGCTAGGCAAGACCGAAAAGCGAAAGCGAGAGATCCAATTTCTGCAAAACTCGTTGCAAACTTGATTGTAGCTGCAGGCGCGGACAGAGTGCTTACCATGGATTTGCATGCGGCTCAGATTCAAGGGTATTTTGACATTCCTCTAGATCATTTAAAAGGCGTTCCTATTTTAGCGACGTACTTCAAAGCGAAAAATCTGAAAGACTTAGTGGTCGTTTCTCCTGACCTTGGAAGCGTTACAAGAACACGTGACCTTGCAAACAAGTTAGATGCACCGATTGCTATCGTCGATAAGAGACGACCAGAACCGAACGTTTCTGAAATCATGAATATCATCGGTGATGTTAAAGGCAAAAATGTTATTTTGATTGATGACATGATCGATACGGCAGGTACGATCGTCAATGCAGCAAAAGCGCTCAAGGAAATCGGAGCAAAAGAAGTTTATGCATGCTGTACACATGGTGTTTTCTCTGGACCAGCGGCTTCTAGGATCAAGGATTCAGAAATTACTGAACTGGTCGTTCTCGATTCCATTAATTTGTCACAAGACATGAAAGCGCTTGAGAAAGTGACACTTTTATCTGTGGCGCCAGCATTTTCTGAGGCGATTCGCAGAATATTCAATAACGATTCTGTTAGCACAATGTTTGAAGATTAAAGATCGACATCGCTAAAAAAAGTCAAACGCTTGACACGACGTTGTTGTTAAGCGTTTTTTTTGATATAATTTGATGGATTGTTAAGAAGTGGAGGCAAAAAAGTGTTTGTTATCGTCGGACTGGGCAATCCAGGGAAAAAATATGAGTTGACGCGTCACAATGTCGGATTTTTAGTCATTGATCGACTCGCAGAAAAATTCAATATAAAAGTCAATAAGATTAAGTACAAAGCAGTGATCGGAGAGGGTACTATTGGAGGCGAAAAAGTACTCCTCGTCAAACCGCAAACGTATATGAACTTAAGTGGTGAAACGGTTATGAGCATCTGCAATTACTATCAGCTCCCTATGGAAAATCTTATTGTGGTCTATGACGATGTCGATACGGACTTCGCGAAACTTAGAATAAGAAAAAAAGGGAGTGCTGGAACGCACAATGGCATGAGAAATATCATCTATTTACTTGAGAAGGACGATTTTCCAAGAGTCAGAATCGGAATTGGCAAGTCGAGTCAAATGGAACTCAGGGATTATGTGCTTCAAAGATTTTCTAAAGACGAAATGATCGAAATGAACGAAACACTAGATAAAGCAGCGCAGTCTGTCGTAAAAATAATTGAGTCGGGTGTTGAGATAGCGATGAACCGATTTAACGCTTAGGTGAAAAATATGTCTAAATTACTTTCAAACTTATTTGAGCATTCAGTTGAGATGAATACATTGATTCAGAGTATTCAAGAAAATATTAGTCCCATTTTAATACATGGTTCTGAACATACGGTCGTCAAATGGGTGGCTGAAAGAGTTGCTGCAGTTAACAATCGCAATGTGATCCTCTTCTTTGAAGATGAGCATAAGGCTAAGTTGGCGGCAGAAGAAATGGAAGATGCCATTTTTTTACCTGCACGTGAGATGGTGTGGTTTGATTCGTATGCCCACTCTAACCAAGTGGCAATTGAGCGTGTGGAAGCATTAATAGAAATGATGAACACAAAGCAGGTCATCGTTTGTGCGTCTGTGCAGAATTTATCTTATCGCTATCCGAAAAAGAAGATGGATCGCCTGAATATTGACATGCAATCAGAGATCTCGATGAAAACACTGCAGGATAAACTGTTTGAGTTTGGATACGAACGCGTGGAAATCGTCGAGTCAAAAGGACAATACAGCATCAGAGGTGGTATATTCGATATCTTTTCGACGATGCACGAATCGCCATACAGAATTGAACTCTTTGGAGATGAAATAGACTCAATACGTGCCTTTGACATTGAGACACAAAAATCGCTCAGTAAATATACGCAGTTTTCTATTTTCCCTTGTCGAGAAATTTTGCTTGATTCTCAGCATATTGAGCGCGCTATTGAGAAACTGGAATCTTTAAAATCAAAATACAAGCAAACAAAAAGGCAAAAAATAGATGAAATCATAGAGCATTTGCACGAGAAAATTTACGTCGATGGTGTCGATAAATACTTCCCATTATTTTTCGAACAATCAGATTTGTTGTTGGATTATCTAGATAATCCAGTTGTTTTCTTCATGGGGAACAACCAATGTGTGTCTAGACTTAAAAGTTATTATGAAGACTATAAAAGGCAGTTCACCGATTATTTTGAGCGTGGTGAGGTTATCGCTGAGCAGTTTGATCGAATCTATGATTTCGAAGCGATTCGCAATGCGCTTTCACTAAACCAGATCGTCGTCAGTGAAATGTTGATGAAGCATACGGACGGGTTTGTGCCACAGCAGATCATAAAACTCTCATCACGTGAAATGAACAAGTACTACGGCAAGTTTGACCAAATTGCACTCGACATTAGAAAGTGGAAACTCAAAGGTTACCATATTCTTATCGCATTCAGTAACAAAGAGAGACTGGAACGCTTTCTTCAAACGATGGAGAGTTTGGAAGTGACGATTAATTCTGAACAGGATTTCGAGCGGGTCATGAGTGGACAAGCCATTGCACTCTATCATCCGATTCAGTCGGGATTTTACTTTGATACATTCAAGGCGGTTGTGCTTACCGAAACTGAACTATTTGGTGAAGGAAAAAAGATCAGCCGTAAGAAGGTCGCTCAAGGCAAAGTTATAAAAGCGTTTTCAGAGCTTGCCGTAGGAGACTATGTCGTCCACGAAAGTCATGGTATCGCTCAGTATTTAGGCGTTGAACAAATGAAAATCGATCAGACGCGGAAAGATTTTCTGAAACTGAGATACGCTCAGGATGATTACCTTTACATTCCAGTTGAAAGCGCTGGTCTCGTTCAAAAGTATATGGGGACCGATAAGGAAAAACTGAAGCTCAATAGGCTAGGTGGAACTGAATGGAAGAAAACGAAATCCAGAGCTAAAAAACTGATTGATGATATGACGGATGAACTCATTGAACTCTATGCGGCGAGACGCACTAGAAGAGGGTATGCATTTTCATCTGACAATGAATGGCAAAGGGAGTTTGAGGCTTTGTTTCCTTATCAAGAAACACGCGATCAACTCAAATGCATCGACGAAATTAAAATGGATATGGAAAAACCTGAACCGATGGAAAGGTTGCTTTGTGGTGATGTAGGCTACGGAAAAACCGAGGTTGCGCTCAGGGCAGCATTTAAAGCCGTCATGGATTCCAAGCAAGTTGCGATATTGGTGCCAACGACGATACTGGCGCAACAACATTTCAATAACATGGTTGAGAGATTTTCAAAGTATCCGGCGAATATTCAGATGATTTCAAGATTCAAGACAAAAGCGGAGCAAACCAAAATCATCAAAGATATTAAAGCAGGGATTGTGGATGTCGTCGTCGGAACGCACAGGCTTTTGTCAAATGATGTTGTGTTTAAGGATTTGGGACTATTGGTCATCGATGAGGAACAAAGATTTGGCGTCAAACATAAAGAAAAAATCAAGTTGATGAAAGAAAATATTGATGTTCTGACATTGACTGCCACTCCAATTCCAAGAACACTTCACATGTCCATGATTGGCATTAGGGACATGAGTGTGATAGAAGATCCACCTGA
>DMYC01000289.1 GCA_003482695.1 Clostridiales bacterium UBA8960 | reverse complement strand
TGAAGAAGATGTCAAAATGATGGTGGAACCGTTGAGAAAGGCATTGGAACTGGACAAAAATGCGCTTAATGGGCACATCATTTTTCAGAAAGATGGCTGTAACATGTCTCTGGAAACACCTGTTGCACACGCGTTATACGAACAACTTGAGCTTTTGCATAAGTATGGTTACAAAGTGGTTACGGTAAGTGAGTTGATTGGCGAGTCGCCTTTTTCAGATTATGGTCCAAGCGACGAAGGCTATTACTATGCTCGTGCGTTAGACCGTGCAGGATACATCGTCGGTTATAAGAATAATACATTTCAGCCCGAGCGCGATTTGACATTTGGCGAACTGATTACGATGACGACGCCAAAGGATTTATATGTTGCTAAGGCGAAGTCAAGGCGAACCTCTTTACGTAAAGACTTTGATTACAACAAGTACAACATGGAGGCAATCGACAAAGTTGAGTCCTTTGTCGACCCAAAACACCCATATGCAAGCCATTACAAGTATGCGATGCACATGGGCTTTCTAAAGGGTTTAGAAAAGATATCACTTGATGACAATGTCGGTGAAGGCCTTGCAAGAACTTACCTTGAAAATGTACGTAACGCATTTGAACACGGGGGAGAATCGCCACAGAATGCGTTTATAATAAGCGAACAAAAAATAAAAAGAAGTTCAATTGTGAAAGCGTTAAGTGAAGCGTTGCAATTGAATCTAGGATGATGCCATGAAGTTTGCAAATGACAAAAGGGGAATTTTTTCAGCTGTTTTACATTGGGTCTCATTTGGACTTATGTTATGGTTAGGCATACGCGTCGCACTTTTTTTCAGGCCCGAACCGACCATGGATTCAAAGCTGTATTGGGAACTTGCTTATGACCTGTCCATCTATCACAAGGGCGGACTGATTGGGTTGTGGTTGTTGCCACTTAGGTGGATTGGACTCGAGCCGTATGTTGCGGCACTGGTTATGAATGGTTTGTGTTTGTTTGGCTTATATTATGCCACTTGGTTCAATGGCCTGATCGATTCGACAAAGCGATTTGCTCTTCAACTACTTTTAACAGTTGGTGCAACGATGTTCGGCTTTTGGTTTAGTGGCTATTTAGGCATCATAAATGCCGACTTTACAAATGTTGCTTTAATCATAATGGCCATGAGAAGTTTTCATGATTATTTGATCAAGAACGAAAAAAAACATCTGATCATGGGGCTCTTAGCCATGTTTTTTGCGATTTCGTTCAGAGTCAAGACCGGACTTGCGCTAGGCGGGCTTATCGTATACATGGCCCTGTTCGGTTATAAAAGACTAAAAAAACAAAAAGTGGTTAGACTATTTGTGATTTCGCTCGCAGTCATGCTAGTTTTTGCAGCCGGTGTGGAAATCGTACTAAGGGTTCAGTCTGAAGCCAAAATAGACGTTGCGCGCCAAGGTAGACTTCAACTGTATACTGGACTACTTGACACTTCAGTGGGCCCTATGTGTGGCAGATGGACGAGAGAGGCATATGATAAAACACTTGAAGAACTGGATCTGTCTTTAGTGGAGGTCTTTCAAAAACACTTGGGGGTAAAGAGCAAAGCATATCTGTTTGAGATCATAAAATGCAAACTGAATGCAATCGTCCAATATACAGACTTCTCTTACCGTGAGATCATCCCTGTAGGCGTACAATATCGGCCTGTCACGAGTGAGGATTATTCAGTCATACGAAAATACGAAGCGATTGAGCACGATTTGGTCGTATGGTTTAAGTGGCTTGTCTATTTCATGATGATGATGGCCTTGATTCTAGGATTTAAAGACAAAATGGTTGGCAAAACATTGCCGCTTGTCATTTATGGCGGTTTTCTGGCGCTTCATGCCGTATTTGAAATACAGGCGCGCTACATGGTTGAACCACTCATGTGGGCATATTTTGTTGGGATTTTTGTCATAAGTTATCACGATTTTAAACATGATCGCGATTAAGAAGACCTCGCCTTGATTGATTCGGGCGAGGTTTTAAAATTTTAAAATTTTTGTCGAAATTTATATGGAATATGATATAATAAAGCGAACAAGTGTTTGGAGGTCGAGATGAGTAAATTTGTCGTAAAATCAGATTTTAAACCGACAGGTGACCAACCTGTTGCGATAGACACAATCGTTGAACATATCGAAAGTGGGCAAAAGCATAATGTGTTACTGGGCGTAACGGGTTCTGGAAAAACATTTACGGTAGCGAATATTATTGAGCGTTTACAGCGTCCGACGCTTGTAATTGCCCATAACAAGACTTTGGCCGCACAGCTTGCCTCTGAATTTAAAGAGTTCTTTCCGGATAATGCCGTTGAATTTTTCGTCTCCTACTACGACTATTATCAACCGGAAGCCTATGTTGCGCATTCAGATACTTATATAGAAAAAGATGCGACCATCAATGAAGAGATCGATAAACTGCGCCATTCGGCAACATCCGCACTTTTTGAACGCAGCGATGTCATAATAGTCGCTTCAGTTTCTTGTATCTATGGACTTGGTGACCCGATTGATTATTCCTCTATGACTTTGTCGCTCAGGCCAGGTGTCCAGAAATCAAGAACGGAAATCTTAAAGAGGTTGATTGAAATTCAGTACATGAGAAATGATTTGAATTTCACTAGAAACACATTCAGAGTTAGAGGTGACATAATTGAAGTCATGCCAGCTTATGAGTTTGAAAGAGCCTACAGAATAGAATTGTTTGGAGATGAAGTGGAGCGAATCGCTGAAGTCAATGCGCTTACTGGTGAAATTTTAGGGTATAGAAACCATCTGACCATTTATCCGGCATCGCACTACGTAACGCCAAAAGATAAACTGGAAGCTGCAATTGAACGCATCGAGTCTGAACTTGAAGAGAGAATCAAATATTTTAAGGACCATAATCAATTGATTGAAGCACAACGCATTGAACAGCGAACGCGTTATGATATCGAGATGTTGAGAGAGGTGGGGTTTTGTCAAGGTATAGAGAACTATTCTGGATTATTGTCTGGAAGACCGCTTGGCAGTCGCCCTTATACGCTTATTGATTACTTCCCAAAAGATTTTTTAGTGGTCGTTGATGAGTCGCATGTGAGCATCCCACAAATCCGAGCCATGTACGGTGGTGACCGCACAAGAAAACAATCCTTGGTTGACTATGGGTTCAGGTTGCCATCGGCACTGGATAACAGACCGCTTAATTTTGAAGAGTTTGAGTCGTTGGTCCCTCAAGCCCTTTACGTCAGTGCAACACCGGGACCATACGAAAATGAACATTGTCCTGGTGCTGTTGAACAAATTATTCGACCAACGGGGCTTTTGGACCCTCAAATAGAGGTTCGTCCGATAAAAGGTCAAATTGATGACCTGTTTAGCGAAATAAACGCGCGTATTCAAAAAAATGAACGCGTCCTTGTGACGACTTTGACCAAAAAAATGTCGGAAGATCTAACGGATTATTTTAAGAAACTCGATTTAAAAGTGCGTTACATGCATTCCGATATAAAGACTTTGGAAAGAATGGAAATCATTCGCGATTTCAGAAAAGGCGTATTTGATGTATTGATTGGCATCAACTTGTTGAGAGAAGGTCTAGATTTGCCAGAGGTTTCTTTGGTTGCGATTTTAGATGCGGACAAAGAGGGGTTCTTGAGATCCGAAACGTCTTTGGTCCAAACGATCGGACGAGCGGCAAGAAACATTAATGGTGCAGTCATCATGTATGCAGACCGCTTGACTAAGTCGATGAAATATGCGATAGATGAAACGAATAGAAGACGTGCCATCCAACAAACCTATAACGAAGTGAATCAAATCACACCAAAAGGCATTATAAAAGGCATACGCGATGTGATTGAAGCAACCGTTGCAGCGGAAGGCATCGAAGCT
>DMYC01000418.1 GCA_003482695.1 Clostridiales bacterium UBA8960 | reverse complement strand
CTCTACAAGTGTTCATTTTACTGAGATACAGCGTCCGAAACAAAGTTGTCGCTGTTTCGTTTCCTGGCACCCATGGTCTCGAAACAACGTTTTCACTATTTCGTTTCTTGTAGCTTTATTTTAAATGTTTATTTTATATTTTTCAAAAGTGACTTTTTTTAGATAATCTATTGTTGCATGATTCTCCTCGGCTTCAAGGATATGCTTTACAATCTGAAAATCTTTTTTATACCTTTCATCTTCTATTAAAAGATATCCTACTGCTCTACGATAATACAAGTAATACAAATAGTAGTTACTAAATTTTTTTTTGCAAAAATTAACGCCATTTGTACATGTACTTATTACTAGTTGATGCTCATTTAATGAATGATAATTATATGACTGTAAACACTTAATCTTGATATGCAGTTTTGTCGTCTCAAGCATCTCATAGTCAAGGTTAGAAACTATGATTTCCAATTGCTCGAGAACATTTAAACTTCTTTTGAAAAAACTAATATCACCCAATAAGGAAACATATGTAATAAGCATTTTTATATCCAGTATATTTAATACAAGATCAAGAATGTTGTCTTCACTGAAATAGGAATGTTTATCCAAAATAAGCTTAGTTAATTCTTCCATAGCATTTATAGAATTATAAGTGTTCTCAATATTATAACTTCTCAGCAAAGATTTATAATGATTTAACCTTTCAATTTCTTGAAAATCCACTAAAATTCCTGTGCTCTCAATTGAATCAACATCAATTTTATAATCACTGCGAAACAACAGATCATTTTCATTATATTTATCGTTATGATTATTACTTTTCAATGTTGATGCAATTAAAGATAACAAGTCATAGTTGTAATAGTTAGAAAGATCCATCAATGTCTGAAGTTGTGGCAAAACTAACCCTTTTTCTATTTTTCTGATACTCTCAACTGATATATTACTTCTTTCACTTTCTAATTTTCTTGAGTATTTTCTTTTTTCCCTTATCCATCTCATTCTTTTCCCAATTTCTATCGGATCATACTGGTAAATCACATTTTTCTCCTTTTGTCAATATCTATAACAGTTGTATTTACTACTACTCGAACACATCTTACGATAGTATTGTAACACAAAACTAAAAATTGGAGGTATACCATGAGAAAATTACTTGCTTTATTACTAATTGTAATGATGCTATTAGCATCAAACATGGCTTTTGCAGAGGACGATGACATTTTCAGACCACAATCTAGTAATTTTGAAATCGTTAAGAATTCGAGCAACAATAAGCTAGATGAAAACTTAACTAGATTCATCACTACAGAACAACTCGTTGAATTACTCAATAAATATGATATGAGCATACTTTCAAATGAGGAAGTTAGTAATCTTGGATTAAAAGTTAATCCAAATAATAAAAAATATGATCTTAATCTCACATATGATGAGATGGATGAACTTATTCAAGAATTGAAAAAAGAAGCTGAGCAACCATTAACTGAAAAAATAGTGTTTACTTCAATTGCAAATGAACCAAATCTCCTTCAATATTCAACAGCCACAGTAACTCCTCTTGCCACACAGACTTATGGAACTGGAACGAGAACTATTGAGTCGTCAGAAACATTTGCCACTGGTTTGACAGATTTGACAATCAGATGTGCCGTTGCTATCAATTACTCATATAATTGGGAAAACTATCCAGGTGAACCGTATCGAGAATTTAATTATAATGTAACATCGCACAGCCAAGGTTCCGTAACTCAGACAGATTCAGGCTCATATAACAGACTTAGAGACGCAAACTCCAGCGCTTCCAAAATTAGCTCAACCGTTGTAAGACAGCAGTATTCAGGAATAGTGGATCAATACATCCCTGTTGGTTATATTTGGATTAAAATAGGTGAAAAAAGTTTGAGCGGTACAGTTAATCATTACATTCCATAAATAGCAGTTCATAATTGTATCGAAATGTACTCAATCAACAAGGCAAAAATTGCCTTACATGATATAATAAAAGAAATACAAGAGGAGGTGCATTTAAGTGTTAACAATAGACAACCCGTTTGGTTTACTAATTGCATTACCGTTATTATTTTTTCTTATATATATATTCATGACGGGCTTTGATAAAGTAGGACCATTGAAAACACTGGCTAAAATTTTTAAAATTAAAAAATAAGTTATATTTGCGCGATGAAGTCAATTATTTCAACTCATCTTTGTAAATAGCATACCAAGAGTCACTCAAGTTGAGTGGCTCTATTCTTTTGCACTACTAGTTTTGAATTCTTTATAGCACAATGGGAGTCAGTAAACTTATTGAGTTATGAGTCAAAAAGACTGACCGCGTTAACTCACTTCCTTAAGCGGTAAGCAACCGGTAGGTGTCAGACACCAAACCGGAAGTTCATTTTGAAACAACACTGAAGCTTAGCAATACAGTCATTTTGATAACACTTATTAACCTCTGCTTCCGATTTGGTGCCTGTCACCAACGGAAGCAGTGTTTGATTGTAGCATAAAAGATGCTAAAATGTATGTGTGACTACTTAAATTCTAACATGAGGAGCCCTTATGCATAATATATTGGAAATTCTCTTTAACCTAGGGATGCTGACATCATTAAGCTGTTTATCCGGTGTCATCGGACATGATCCCCATAAACCTTTGCAAAATCGCCTTGTTCAAGGCATAATCTTTGGTGTTGCTTCCATCCTAGGCATGCTCAACCCACTAGTGCTGGCGCCGGGGCTAATATTTGACGGCCGATCAGTGATGATCAGCATCGCCGGCATGTATTTCGGACCATTATCAGCAGTCATCGCGGCTGTTGGACCGTTTATTTTACGGATCGTCCAAGGCGGTTCGGGTATGATCATGGGAATCTCTGTTATCTCAAGTGCTGCGTTGATTGGCAGTCTTTATCATTATAGGCTTAAGCGCATTACGGGGCATCAGGATGCGGACTATCATATGATGTCTGTTTCTCTGAAGGAAATCGGTGTCATGGGCCTAATCGTGCACGTGGTAATGGTGCTCCTCATGTTTACATTGCCAAAAGAGCGCGCCATAGAGACGATCAAGAACGTCGGACCAATCGTCATCGTCGCCTATCCACTTACGATGATGCTCATCGGTAGCATCCTTTCTGCATTTTCAGAGAAAAAGCGCATTTCTGAAGCACTGATGGAACGTGAAAAAGAATTGATTGGTTCGCATGGCGAGCTGGAAGCGGGGATTGAAGAGCTCCTGGCGCAGGAGGAGGAAATCCGTCAGCAATACCAGCATATACAAGAAAGTGAGCAAAAGCTACGGGCAGTATTTGATGAAGCATCGGTGGGCATCAACATCGCCGAGTATGGCACGGGAATTATCCTACAGGCGAATCCCGCGTTTTATAAATTAATCGATAAACCGGAAAGTGAAATTATAGGAAAGTCATGGACGACGTTCACCCATCCAGATGATGTGACTGTTAATCTCGAGTTGAACCAAAAGTTAAAAGAAGGTAAAATCAACCAGTTTGAACTGGAGAAGCGCTACATCAAAGGCGATGGGCGTGTTATCTGGGTTACGATCAAGAACACCGTTACGAGCTGGGATGATTCAGGCAAGTATTATGAGCTGTGCTTTATCGAAGACATCACCGAGAAAAAGCAGGCACTCGTAGCCCTTCAAGAGAGTGAGTTGAGCTTTAGGCGTATCTTTGAGAGCACCTCTGATACGGTGCTGATGTTCAATCGCGAACGCATCATCGATTGTAACGACTCTGCGGTAAGATTATTCGGCGCGTCCAGCAAGGACGACATCGTCGGAAAAACAGTGGATCAGTTTTCAGCTGTGATTCAGCCTGACGGCCTTTCATCTGCCGAAAAAGCCAGTAGCATGTTAAGAGATTGTCGTGAAAAGGGGACTGCACGATTTGAATGGTTACATAAGCGCTTAGACGAATCGCTGTTCACCGTTGAGGTGGTGCTCACGCGAATTTCTCTGCACGGCGAGGATATTGTCCACGCATCCGTTAGGGATATCACAGGCAGAAAGCTCATGGAACAAAAGCTGTCGCATCTCAGCTACCATGACCAGCTCACGGGCCTCTATAATCGCCGCTACTTCGAAGAAGAGTTCATACGGTTAAATGTGGAACGTAACCTGCCACTGACGCTGATGATGACAGATGTGGACGGACTGAAGCTAGTAAACGACTCCTTCGGGCATGGGGTGGGCGATCAACTCCTCATAAAGGTTTCAGAGCTCCTCCTCAAGGGTTGCCGAAGTGATGACCTAGTGGCGCGTATCGGCGGCGATGAGTTCGTCATCCTGTTACCCAAGACCTCAGCAAGCGAAGCTGAGGAAATCGCTGGACGCATCATGAAGTTTTCAGGGTGTGAAACCATCGAAAATATCCAGGTGTCCATGTCCATCGGATGGGCTACTGAAAATGAAGCGCCAGCACCATACTCCGATATG
>DMYC01000309.1 GCA_003482695.1 Clostridiales bacterium UBA8960 | reverse complement strand
CTTAAGAAACTTGAAACTCAAGGTTTAGTTGAGCGCATAAGAAACAAGGATAACGAAAGAAGTGTTAATATTACTTTAACGGAGCGCGGTTTGGCATTACGGGAAAGTGCATTAAACGTTCCGAAGCAAATCATGGGTTGCCTTAAGGTTGATCCCGAAGACGCAATGGCGCTTTACCGCATCCTGAACCGTATCCTAGAACAAGGCATAGATCAAAATGCAAAATAAACGAATAAACGCCCTGCAGCATTTAAGTTAACTTAAACGTTGCAGGGCATTTCATTTTCATTCCATTAGGGCTTCAGTTGCTTTCCAGAATAGACAATCGCCCTTTCAACCAATACATCCATCGCATCTACACAAAATCGAGCAACGTCTTTTTTCAGCTTTATAAGCGAAAGTTCAGTACACGCCAAAATGACACAGTCACACTGGTTAACCGTCACCATTTTCATGATGATTTGTTCAAGCTGCTCTTTCTCTATAGGCAAGTCCGATTTGATGTCATATATGATTTTCATGACCGTTTCCTGATCGGCAGGAGAGGGTTTCTCGAACAACAACCCATGATTCAAACAAGCGCGCTCATAAGTGCCAGTTTGAATCGTGCCGTTAGTGGCAAGTATGCCGACTTTCTTTCCTACACCATAGCGCACTTTGATTTCTTTCGCAGTCTCCTCAACCATGTTGATGATTGGAATGTGCGTCAGTTTTATCATTTCTTCCATGAAAAAATGTGATGTGTTGCATGGAATTGCGATATAAGCGACATCCATCATCTCAAGCATCTTGAAATCATGCTCTATGTGGCTTAAAAATAGCGCATCATTGCCAGTTATGATTGCTTCGGTACGATCAGGCATGGTTGCATGGTTTAATATGACCATATCCATATGCTCTTGGTCTTTCGTTGCCATCGTCTTCTTTATGATGCGTTCAAAGAACATCGATGTTGCCATCGGTCCCATTCCACCCACCACACCGAGCTTCATGTTACTCATTTGTTTTTTCCTCCACGACTAATGCGCGACTGCCTAAACTTTCGTAGCTCATAAAAAATGTTGCTTGGTCATAAATCATGTTGCCTTCCAGTGGATCCATCACATAAAGCTGATCCCCAACGAAACCATAGATTACCATGCAATGGAGATTTGTCGCCGCTTCAAAATAGCGGTCATCAGCCTCTAAATACCAGCCGTAGCTATATTTTGCAGGTGATAAATCGCGGGTTGCCCAAATCGCAACAGGTATTCCTTCTTCGATGTAACGCATGACTTCAGACTCAGTGCTACCCGTTATATCCACCACCACATGATTGCCTGAGACCTCATCAATATATGCCTGACCTGCCTTAACCGTAGGTGGTGCATATACAAACCATCCCGCAGGGTCCCTAGGATCGCCTGAGAAGGCAACATCAGGATCTGCACCATATAATTTGCCGTTTCGTCTGTAGAAAGGTGATTTATCTAAAAATGAATCAGAAAGCGTGCCCGCATCAACGGGATAGGCCAAATAATTCAAAATAGAAGCTAAAGAGACAATTTCGCACCCATTTGGCAATTCTGGCTTTTGAAGAATAAGCGGCACTTCCATCATCATCTCTGTGATTTTAATCGATCCATCAGGATTTCTGACATAGTCTCTTACGAGGTTGCCAATCTTCTGTTCCAGCCTGAGTTCCATGATAGGTGCTTTCATTTCAAATACGATTTCTTGATTCGTATCGGCATACGCTTTCGCCGTTCCCACTTGAACGATGCGATACGCTTTTCTATAATTGATCGGTTCAGAGGTTGCTTTACCCTCTTCATCTGTTGTTAAAACCTCAATAACCTGTTTTGTAATTGCATCTTGAAGTTCAAATGTGAACCCCGAAACATAGAAACCTTTAGCAGCGTCATGGGCAATCACAGTTACCACACCTTGATCAACCCTACCTGTTATAAGGTTCAACACCTTATTGACAGTGTCTTTGATCGCATTTCGATCTACTGCTTCATCCACTTTTTCGATGACCCTTGGATCACTCGGATCAATTCCTATCCCTTCGGGAATATTACCCTTCATCAAACCCATGCTGACTAGTAATCCACTGTTGAATATCATGATGCCGGCTAATACTATGGCTGCGACGAATAAAAATGGCTTTATTGGCAGCTTCGTTCTATTTCTTCTCATTGCACTCTCCTAAATTTTGATAACTAACGTTTATCCATTTCTCAATAATTTTATCTTTATTTTTTGAAGTCGAGGGTAGACTTCTGTAAACATATTGTAAACAAAACGATTATACACCTTGTCCACTTCGCCTATGAGTTCCGTCACGCCATCTTCACGACAAAACCCTTCCTTAAACTTATATAGGCCATCTTCTTTGTCAAGTTCAAAGACACCACCGAAATCATACTTTTTAATGCCGTTTTCAAGTCCCCACTTAATCACCTCCCATTGCATCAGATAATTAGGCATGAGGTTTCTCTTCACATTAGAGCTGGCACCGTAGATGTACCAGAGCTTGTCACCATACATAAGTGCAATTGCGCCTGACAAGTAATCTGATTCGTGTTTTGTTAAATAGATTCTAATCTGACCCTTAAAAGCATTCATCATGTCTTTAAAATAGGCATAACTTCGAATGACCAAACGGTTCCTTATGGACATGATTTCATAAAGCTCATAAAATGTTTTAAGTGCTTCCTCTGTCGTGTCATAATAAACTTCAACACCTTTTCTAGCAGAAAGGTTGATATTATAACGTGTCTTTTGACTGAACTTCGATAAAAGTGACGCTTCTGTCTCATCCTTTAGATCCAGCACCATATTGAAAATTGGCTGTATCAATGCATTTTTATCAGTTCCTCGTCCCCTAACTCTGTACCCACTTTTTTCATATTGCTTAACGAGTGATGCATCATACATCGTTTCAGGGTCGAATCTTAGAACGAATGCATTGACAGACTTCGCAAATGCTTTTGTCTCTTCAGTCAAACGATTGATAAGTGCTATATCATAGGGGTTACAAACAGGTCCTCTCGGTGCATACAGCATCGAAAATCCAGCCATTTTTTTAATGACAAGAGAAATTGCCGCAATTATTTCACCTTCATCTTCCAAATAAATTTGAGCGCTGTCCCAACCTTTTTTTACGATCGCCCAATTGATGTCTTGAGTCGCTGTGGCATAGGCAGATTGTCTTACAAACGCGTTATACCTTTCGACGAGTGCCGCATTTGTAATATCTAATATTGGCATGCCTTGCCTCCTTAATTTTTCTTAATGAAATATTTTTTGTACTTGTCTTCATAGCTTTTGTAATAGCGATACACTTTCAAATGCCTTATTATGTCGAAATCCTTATCATAGTAGAGCGTATAACTCACTTTTCCAGCTTTAATCAGCGTTTCAGCCCTTGACTTTAAAGTCGCATCTGACAAATAGGTCTTTAGCACTTTGGGCGGAATGCCTAGCCATAGATGGGGCTGATGGCCAAAGACGACCTCTCCATTTTTCTCGATTATAAATGCGTCCACCAATGCTTTCGCCTGATTATAACCACTTCCCGTAACGAAAAAACTGCTTCTGCCTTGTCTTAAATTGATCTCAAAGACCTTAAATTTGCCTGTCTTTGAATCATATTTCATATCGAAATTCGAAAAGCCTATATACCCTATCGATTCTAGAAATGTCTTGTATTCTTCAAATATCGACGGATCATACGCATCGATAATCGCGGTATAGTTTCCGATAAGCGAAGGGGTACAATCTTCAAGCAAGGGTTGACCAAGCACCATGAGGGCGACTTTTCCATCGGGACCTGAAACACAGTTCAGTACGCGCATCGACGTATCATCGCCAGAGATATACTCCTGCAAAATCATCGCGCCATTATAAGACGATGCATAGATGCTTTTTATGACGCTCATCAGTTGATGGCGAGAATCGATGATAAACGCCTTTTGTTTGCCCTCAAACTTCGCTTCAAAATAACGCATGCTATCTGACGGTTTAAGAACGAGAGGATACTCAAATGGCAAACCATCGATGTAACCATCGAGATTTTCAAGATTCTCAGGACCCAAAATTCGCGTCAATGGATAGCTTAACCCATATTGTTCACAAGTCCGATAAAACCCTTCTTTCGAATTCAAAGTCTGCATAAGTGGCGAATCGATGAAAGGAACAATGTAATATTCGCTTAATAACGCCTTGTTATTCACGATCAACTCCACATAACCATCGCTGCTTGCGATTAGAATCAACTTTTCATAAGTCTTCTTTTTTTCTTTGGCAAGTTCAATCAGGCGCATGGCAAACAACTCAGGATTTACAAAATCATCGATGATTTTGACATCCAGAATTTTAGACCTTGTCGTGGTGAACAACTTTCCTTGACCAACGACCAAACTCTTGATCCCATAAGCCATGTGAAACGCTTTTGCCATGCCATATGCATTGCTGTCCGTGCCAAGTATAACAGGTAAAAAATGCGTTGTATTTGACATTACTTTGCCCCCATTATCTTTCTATAAAGAACTGGCGATGCCAAACTAAAAATACATACACGGTCCAGATGTATCTCGCGTAGTTCTTTGTGCCACCATAATGTGCATCCAAATATTGCATTAACAGGCTTTGGTCAAAAAACTCAGCTGTTTCAGGACTCTCGAACTCACTTTTGATGATGTTATAGTATTTTTCTTCCTTCATCCAGTATTTAATCGGCACAGGAAATCCAAGTTTTGGTCGCTTCGCCCATGCTTCTGGCAAAATCTCGTTTGCAGCCATTCGAAGAGCAATTTTCGTGTTTTCATGATTTACACGTTGATTACTAGGGAGCTTTGATGCAAATTCCATCACTTTTCTGTCTAAAAAGGGTACCCTGAGTTCTATTGAATGCGCCATGCTCATTTTATCCGCTTTCAGCAGAATATCCCCCGGCAACCATAAATGCAGGTCAAGGTATTGCATTTTTGTTAAATCATCTTTATCTTTAACTTGATCGTAAACCTTTTGGGTGATGCTTCTAACGCTTGGCCCTTTTCTATAATCAGGCTTCAGCACAGCCATCGCATCTTTCTCGTCAAACACTTTCGCCTCGCCTATAAACTTCTCTTCCACAGGTAAGCCACCTTTGACCACGAAGTTTGTGAGTTTGTTTTTAGGCAATCCTTTTGCTAGTTTTGAAAGACCTTTTCTAATGCCAAATGGGATTTTTTCATAAGCATCGATGGCAGGTGAATTTTGGTACCAAGGGTAACCGCCAAATATTTCATCGGCACCTTCTCCAGAAAGGACAACCGTCACATGCTCACTCGCAAGTTTTGCCAAGAAATAAAGTGGCACAGATGATGGGTTCGACTGTGGCTCATCCATATGGTACTGAATGACAGGAAGTGCATCAAAGCATTCGTCTGCCGTCAAGATCTGTTTGTGATTTTCGATTCCAAGTAAATCAGACAACTCGCCGGCAAGCTTCGTTTCATTGAACATGGCTTCATACTCTTCAAATCCGACAGAAAAAGTCTTGTTTGGTTTCAGCAGTGCCGTAATATAGCTCGAGTCGATGCCACCAGATAAAAAAGAACCCACTTTAACATCGCTGATTTTATGATATTCCACTGATTCTTTCATAATTTGCTTAATCTGTTCTATGTTTTGTTTCAAATCGCCTTCCACGATGTTGAAAGTGTTGTGCCAATAAGGCACAATATCAATCGTGTTGTTTTCATAAATCATATAGTGCGCTGGCTTTAGCTTGAAAACACCTTCAAAAAAAGTTTCATCCATAGATGAGTATTGGAACGTCAAATAAGGCCTCAGCGCATTTTTGTTGAGCACCTTGATAAACTTTGGATGCTCTAGGAAGGACTTGATTTCAGAACCGAAAATCAAAGAACCATCTGTCGTATTTCTTGTATAGTAAAGTGGTTTGATGCCAAAGTAATCTCTCGCGATAAACAACTTTTTAAGGCGCATATCCCAGATGGAAAACGCAAACATACCTCTCAAACGATTGAGGATATCGACGCCGTATTCTTCATAGCCATGAAGTATGACTTCACTATCTGTATGCGAATGAAAGATATGACCTTTTGCGATGAGCTCTTCTCGAATGGACTGGTAATTGTAGACCTCACCGTTAAAAACGAGTACAATATCCTCATTCTCATTAAACATAGGCTGTTTGCCCACTTCAGTTAGGTCAATAATGCTCAATCTTCTAAAACCGAGTGAGAGGTTCTCATCAGAGTAAATACCATCACTATCAGGGCCTCGATGGCTAATCGCATCTGTCATTTTCCTTATAATCTCAACATCATTATTTAATTCAACATGCGTATAACCGACAAATCCACACATATATTATCACCTTCCTCGCATTATGTTTCCAGTAGCGCTTTCATTTTATTTTGAACGATTTCTTTTTCATTGAAAGGCACTTCCACTTTACCGATCACTTGTGCCGTTTCATGTCCTTTGCCTGAAATGAGCAAAACGTCACCAGGCATCATGTCTTCCAGCGCTCGCTCAATAGCGGTCTTGCGGTCGACGATGGCAACAAATGCGCCACCTTCGGACTGAATTGCACCTACAATATCCTCAATAATCGCTGCCGGGTCTTGTTCTTTTGGATTATCAGAAGTCACATAACAGTAATCCGCTTTCTTGGCAGCCACTTTACCCATGGCGATCCGCTTATCAAGACCTAGGTTTCCCGGTGCAGCATAAACGCCGAACACGAGCAGAAGTTTTCTTTTTACAAAGGGCTTTAATGTGTCAAGTGCCTTCTCTAAACCATCTTCTGTATGTGCGAAGTCTATGACGACTTTACGCGAAGCATCTTCATATGCGACTTCAAATCGCCCTTTAACGCCCTTAAGTGCATCAATCCCCTTTGCGATATCGCTTAGCGAAAAACCCGCTGAAACTGCCCATGCAATTGATGCAAGTGCGTTATACACATATATTTCACCTGGTATATTGACTCTTATCGGAACTTCACCAACAGGTGTTGCAGCGACAAATTCTGTATGATTTGGGAAATACTCAATTGCTTTGGCAAAAACATCCGAGTTCATATGAAGCCCATACGTGATGCATTTTGTCTTATTTGAACGGTGCATTTCTATAAGCTTTTGACCGTATATGTCGTCGCTATTGATGATATTCACATCATGTGTCATATCAAAAAGTTTAGCTTTTGCCATAAAATAATGGGACATATCTTTGTGCAGTTCAAGATGGTCAGGTGTCAAATTCGTAAAAATGCCTGCATTGAATGAGCAAAACGCCACGCGATTTAAATCAAGTGCGTGTGAGGAAACCTCCATTAAACAGTACTCGACAGATGATTCAACCATCTCACCGCATATTTTTTGTAACGTCAACGACTCAGGCGTCGTATTTGGGGTATCTATTTTACGATCGCATATGAGCGTTCCAATCGTACCTATGACACCTGTTTTTTTATTTTGATCATCCAGCAGCGCTTTGATGAAATAAGTGATTGACGTTTTGCCGTTTGTTCCGGTGATGCCTACCATATTCATTTTTTCGGTAGGTCGATTATAAAAATTTGCAGATATGCCGGCAAGTGCCAACCTGGCGTTCTCAACCTTAATGACCGTGACTGGTTCACCGATTTCGACATCTTTCTCAACAACAATCGCCACTGCGCCATTTAAGATGGCCTTATCAATATATAAATGCCCATCTGTAGCAAAACCCGATACGGCTACAAATAGGCTATTCGCTTTAACTTCTCTTGAATCAAATGCGACACATTCGATATCAAGTGCAACATTCCCTTTTAAAAAAGCATGTTCAATTCCTTCAAGGCAGTCCATTAGTTTCATATGACCTCCACACTGTAAGCAGCTTACATAATCAATACCTATATCTTGTCATATAAGCCTTGAAATTGCAAGTGAAAATGATAAAATGAAGGGGCAAGGAGGTGTTTGTAATGTCCCATGAAACGAAAGCGCTATACTGGATTCCCGTCTCAAATGATGTCGTCAAATGCGAATTATGTCCACATGAGTGTGTCATACAACCTAATCACTTTGGGCGGTGCCACACGAGACAAAACAGAGATGGTCAATTAATTGCGACCAACTATGGCCGGGTGTGTTCTTATGCTTACGATCCAATTGAAAAAAAACCGCTTTTACATTATCAGAGTGGCTCAACGATATTTTCGATAGGCACATTTGGTTGTAATTTAACTTGCGACTTTTGTCAAAATCATGAACTCGTTCATTTTGAAGGTGAAATCGCACCCATTTCTGATCGCGTCTTGCTTAATCTCGCCCAAGACCAGGGATCAATAGGTATAGCTTACACCTATAACGAACCTACTGTTTGGTTCGAATACGTTCTGCACATGTGCAAAGAAGCAAAAGCCATTGGCCTTAAAAACATTTTAGTAACCAACGGGTTTATTAATGAAGAGCCGATGATGGAACTCTTGCCATACATCGATGCCATGAACATCGATTTAAAAGCCATGACGTCCAGTTACTATCAAAACATATGCGGTGGTGATTTAGACCCTGTTCTTAGGACAATTGAGCGATGTGCCCGGCATACACACGTGGAAATTACGACACTTCTCATAGACGGTTTAAACACATCTAAAGATGAGCTGGAAGCTTTATGTCAATGGCTCTCGTATATCAATCCAGAAATACCGCTCCATCTTAACCGCTATTTCCCAAACTACAAAATGACGCTTCCAAAGACAAGACTTGAAACACTCACCCAGGCAAGAGATATTGCGGGTAAATATCTGAAACACGTTCATGTAGGCAATGCCTTCATATAAAAATAAGCGGTTGAGTTTCTCTCAACCGCTTTTTAATATTTTACCTGCTTATTTCTTAAGAATCGGAGCGACCATAGGTGATCTCAAACGCGCGCCTGGGTTGAAACCACTGCCGATTAAAGGCTTACAGTATTTGATGAACGCTTCAGTGACATTGTTTTCAGTTTCATTTATGAACGCTTCTGGCATGTGCTTTGTTTTTGCAGCAATTTCATGTAGCTCAACGAGTCTGAAGTTCACAGCATAATCACCTGTTCTCTCCATTACGACTGAGCCATCCATATTGTCGATCAAAGCAAATTGAACTGCTTTTTCGGCCACTTCTCTTGCTTCCTTTTGATCTGTGTCCGATACGCAACCTAAGAAAGAACGTTGCATATAACCGAGTGTATCTGCGCGAACACGACCGATCCCGAGCTTCGACTTTACTTCGGCAACAAGCAAGTCACCTAAAGCGCCTGTACCAGACAACTGGACATTGCCGTGTGCATCTTTTTCAACGTTATCTTGCAATTTTGTTATAATCGGAACGCCGTGCTCATCTGAAATGCCTTCAGAAACCGCAACAACGCATCGACCGTATTTGTCGTATACCGCTTTAACATCAGATAAGAACTTCTCAACTACAAATGCTTTTTCCGGGAAGTAGATAAGGTGTGGGCCGTCATCATCAAAAACTTTACCAAGGGCTGCAGCACCGGTTAAGAAACCAGCATGTCTCCCCATAATCACACCAATATATACGCCTGCTAGCGCTCTGTTGTCGTAATTGATGCCAGCAAAAGCGGACGCAACATATCGCGCCGCTGAGCCAAATCCAGGTGTATGGTCATTGATCACCAAATCGTTATCAACTGTTTTTGGTATGTGTACCGCTCTGAAATCATAATTTTGCTTCTTCGCTTCTTCATTAACAATTCTAACGGTATCTGAGGAATCGTTGCCACCGATATAGAAGAAAAATCTAATGTTGTGCGCTTTCATAGATTCAAACATCTTTGCACAAAATTCAGGCGTTGGCTTGACGCGAGTAGACAAAAGTGCTGAAGATGGTGTAGCGGCAACCGCTTCAAGATTTGCTACAGTCTCTCTTGTGAGGTCCATGAATTCTTCGTTGACGATGCCTTCAACACCATGAACCGCACCATAAATTCTTTCCACTTGTGGGTATTTTTTTGCCTCAAGCACAACGCCAACCATTGATTGATTGATAACCGCTGTTGGACCGCCGCCTTGAGCGACTAATAAATTGCCTTTTAAAACATTCATAATTGCCTCCTAATTTAAACCATATAATTTAGAGTATTTCAACTCCAAATAGTCACAATAATACTTTGAATTTAAACGTTCACCTGTGATCATTTCTATTAGTTCATTTGGTTTTTTGAGTGAACCATACTGATGCACTTTTTCATTCAACCATTTTGTCAATGGCTTGAAATCGCCATCCGCTAAACAAGCTTCAATGTCAATTTCCCTTCCCATGTAATGCGCAAGCTGAGCAGCATATGCACTGCCTAATGCATAAGTTGGGAAATAGCCAAACAAACCTTCAGACCAATGTACATCTTGGAGTACACCTCTTGCGTCATCTGGGGGAACAATTCCCAAATAGGCTTTGACCTTTTCATTCCAAACGTCAGGGAGTTCATCCACAGATATCTGTCTTGAAATCAATGCCAGCTCGATTTCATATCTTAGCATGATATGAAGCGAATATGTGAGTTCATCGGCTTCAACACGGATTAGGGACGGTTCAACTCTATTGATGGCTTCATAAAACATTTGAGACGAGACGCCTTCCAGTTGTATTTCAAATTTTTCCTTTAATATGGGGAATAAGAACTCTAAAAACGACTCGCTTCTACAAAAATTATTTTCATAGATTCTAGATTGAGATTCATGGATGCCATTTGAAGTGCCTGTTGCAAGTGGTGTGCCTTGTAGTTTTTTGTCGATGTTCTGCTCATAGATTGCATGACCGCCTTCGTGTGCTGTGCTAAAAAAAGCGGAACTGAAATCGTTTTCATAATAATGTGTTGTTAGCCTTACATCGTCGATGTCAACCCCCATCGTAAAAGGATGGACACTTTCTTTAAGCTGACCTCTCTCAAGATCAAAACCAATCATTTTCAACACATCTCTTGACAACTCGTCTTGAAGGTTTACTGGATAGTGCTCAAACAAAAATGACGTTTCAATTTGTTTGTTTTTTGCGGCTATTTTGCTAAGCAAAGGAACAATTCGCGCCTTTAACTCAGCGAAAAAAACGTCGAGTTGATCAACGGTCATTCCGTCTTCAAAATCTCCGATATAAAGGTTGTATGGATGACCATCAAATCCCCTATAATCCGCAAATTTCAACAAGTAATCGACCACTTCAGTCAAGTATGGTTTGAACATCTCAAAGTCCGATTTACCTTTTGCGTCTTCCCATACCATGGCAGATTTAGAAATCAGCATGTTATACTTTTGAAATTCTTCCATCGGGATCTTTGTCAGTTTATCGTAATCTTTTTTCGTGTCTGAGACCAATACTTGATTCATTTCATCAAGTTCAGAATAATTTTCCAAAAGAACGCTCAAATCTTCTGCCATTTGATCGTTGATAAGCAGCTGATACTGAAAACCGCTCAAAACACCAATCGCTTGACTACGAGCATCCGCGCCGCTCTTTGGTGCGCCAGTGGATGCATCCCAAAATAGCATCGAAGTTGAATAATCAAAGGCCTTTATTTTATGCAATGCTTCGTTCAAACGATTTAATGCAGCTTCATAATGTGTCATCAATTTGAAGTCTCCTTTCAAACATCGTGCCTTATTCTCAATACTCTAAGATTATAACAAAAAAATATTAGAGTTGAAACCTTTTAATGAGTATGATAGACTAATTTTTGAATTTTATAAGGAGGCCAACATGTCATTATTTGAACAATGGAACGCGATCCTCGAAGGTAAAGGATTATCACAAGCGCAATCGGAAGAGTTTTGGAATGCCTATTTAGCGCACGAAAAAGTCATTTATGAAGATATTTTAGCTAAGAAAGTCGAAGACGGAATCGATAAAATCACTGGAACATTAGAAGCTTTTGGTGAGCGTTACGAACTTGAACCTATGTTAGCGATCGGCTTTATCGATGGCATTCATACGAGTTTGTTGGAAGAAGTCGATATGGATTCAATTACCGAAGAGACTGAAATGGATTATACGATTGATTTCGAAAAACTCTATTTCAACATGCACAAAGCTAAGGCGGAGTGGCTTTATACAATTGAAGGTTGGTCGAGCATACTGACAAAAGAGCAAATGAAAGAAATCAAAAAAAATTATGTTGACACTGTGACTTACAAAGCTGAAGTCAAAGTTGGCAGAAATGATCCTTGTCCTTGTGGCAGTGGAAAGAAATACAAAAAATGTTGCATCGACAAAGACGTTTAAACAATCGGTTTAAACAAAAAGAGCATTTACCGAGAAAGATTATTCTCGATTAAATGCTCTTTTATTTTTTAGTCTTCAGTAATGCCATATTTTGATTTGTAAAGCTTTCTGCGATCCAGAACAAAAATAGGATCTGTAAATTGCTCTGCAATGGTGTCCTTTAATGCTTTATTCATATCATACATTCTCGCATCGATCATGTCGAGATAGTGTAACAATTCACCTTCTGGAATCAAAGGTTTTTTGGGACTACCAAACTCAGGTTCATAGTGATGTGTCAAAATCATATGTTGAATGAGCAGTGACAACTCAGGGTCAATATTTAAAGACTCAGCGACTCGATCGATACGCTTTATACCCATGATAATATGACCCAGTAGCTGGCCTTCTTTTGTATAACCCTCTACCAC
>DMYC01000380.1 GCA_003482695.1 Clostridiales bacterium UBA8960 | reverse complement strand
ACAACAATTCTGAAAATGTCGCCGCTATGATTCCAAAAGTAAAGGGAATACGTCGACTTGGCGCAGCTGCATATGATCTATGTTTGGTTGCTGCAGGCGTATATGATGGATATTGGGAGTTGCGACTTGGTAAATGGGACATGGCAGCTGGTTACCTCATGATTCTTGAAGCAGGCGGCATTTGTGAATTTACTGAAGACGATGGGAAATACAACCTTGTCGCAGGTGCGACTGACATTTGCGATCAAATAAAAAAAAGTGTCAACTTGACGAATTAAGAAGGGATCAAATGAAATATTGTGATGTACTTATATTTATGGGCAGTCATAGAAGTGATGGCAATACGGCGTATTATGTAAATGAGATCGGCAAGAAGCTTAATGAAAAAGCAATTTCTTATCGGATTTTAGATATAAACCGACTGGATGTAAACCACTGTATCGATTGCGTTTATTGTAAAAACAACTGGGGTTTGTGCATTCATAATGATGACATGACGGATATCTATGAGCAGCTTAAGTGTGCAAGGGTCGCTATTTTTGCTTCTCCAGTTTACTTTAACGGTTTGACAAGTAAACTGAAGACGCTAGTTGATCGTTGTCAAATGATTTTTTTATGTGATTTTTCACATAAAATTCCATTTGTAGATGACCAGAATAAACATGCAAAGCTTGGTTATGCCATTTCAGTAGGTGGTGCCAATTATTACGAGGATCAGTTTAGAGGAAATGAAGGCTCATTAAAGTTGGTATTTGATAACCTCAGAATGACATTTAAACGCCATTTAACATACAGCGGCACGGACCATACAGGTATAAGGGAAAACAGCGCCGTTTTAAAGGATATTCAAGTTTTGGTCGATGAAATAGAGAGTGAGGTGACAAACCATGACAGATAAACTTAAACTGGCTTTAATCCAGATGAAAACAGATCGAGACAAATCAGTAGGGGTCAAAAAAGCACTTGATAACATCGCATTTTTGGCAGATCAAGGTGCAAAGCTGATTGTCTTACCCGAAATGTTCAATTGTCCCTATGAGACACAAGGCTTTCCTGAATATGCAGAGAAAGAGGGCGGTGAAACGTGGTCTAAACTAAGCAGCATAGCCAAAGAAAAAGGAATCTACCTGATTGGAGGGTCGATTCCTGAAGTGGATGAAGATAAAATTTATAACACGTCATATATTTTTGGCCCAGATGGAAAGCAGATCGCCAAGCATAGAAAAGTCCATTTGTTTGATATCAATATAGAAAATGGCCAGTATTTTAAAGAATCGGATACTTTAAGTGCTGGATATGAGGCCACAGTATTCGATACCGAGTATGGAAAAATCGGTGTCGCAATTTGTTATGACATCCGATTTCCTGAACTGACGAGACAAATGGTGGATTTGGGGGCAAAACTGGTTGTGTATCCTGCTGCATTCAATATGACCACCGGTCCGGCACATTGGGAACTTTTGTTCAGAACGCGTGCTGTCGACAATCAGGTCTTTACTGTGGGGTGCGCACCAGCGAGAGATTACACGATTAATTATATCTCTTATGGCAATTCAATCGTGGTGGATCCATGGGGCGACGTCGTTGGTCGCCTGGATGATGGTGAAGGCTATCTGCTTGGTGAAATTGATTTCACCGAACTTGAAAAGATCAGAGAACAACTTCCTGTGAATAAGCAGAGAAGAAAAGACATTTATTAAGTGAAATCATATATATAGTTGATCTTCATGAATCATTTTGACACTAGCATCAAGTTGATAGATTACATCTTTTCGCTCAATAATAATCATCGCTTTTTTAACGAGTTCAGGAGTTGATTTGATGTTAAGAAGCAATTCTTTTGCGGGATTTATGGCAACTGGATGACCAACTCGACTCAACATCGAAAAATCGCCATTCGTGTCCCCATACGCATAACTTTGAGATAAGTCTATGTCATACGCTTTGACAAATTCGTCTATTGCGCGATTTTTACTATCGGAGTCCCACATTGGCACAACTTCGCCTGTGAAGTAACCTTTTGAATCTGTGATGTATCCGGTGCCTTTATAGCCGTCGATATCATACTTTTCTGCCATTTTTGCCACTAAGAACTCCGGGCTGCCAGAGATGAAAAACACTTTGTGCCCTTTAACTTTATGCCACAAGATTCGACTTCTCGTATATTTATAAACGATGTCACCATGAAGAGCGATCACTTGATTCGTGATGAACTCCAAATCCGCTGCTCTTTTGCCTTTGAGAACTTCATAGTATGTGTCCACCAGTTCCAGCATGTAGGCGTCATATTCGCCCACGCGTTTACGCCATTCTGTGAATGCCGCTTTGACACTGGTATGCCATATGCCTGGATCGATGATTTCATATTTGACCATTTTCTTAAAGTGTTCAATCATTAATGAGTTGCGATAGAGGGTACCATCTATATCTAAAAAAGCAGCAGTATTCATATTGACCTCCTAGTGATTATATACAAGATTATACCCTTATAGAGAATGTCTGTGTCAACCTTTTTTAAAATATTTAAATGGATTCTGTTTTTTTGGTCCAAATTGATGTAAAATAGTATCAGATTGTTGAGGAGGCTTTATGGACGAGAGCATTTTAAAAGTTATGATTGAACAAACTGAAGATCTACCTTTTACAGAAGAGGAGATTTTTAAAGCAGTCGCAGAAAATCTTGATCGAATTATGACGGAATCTGACGAGGCGTGCTTGTTGGTTACAGGACCAATGGCGTTGGTTCTATACTGGGAAGGCGATAAAGTCATCGTCGAGCGCGTTATGAAAGCAGATGAATTAAAAGACAACCTATAATAAATTTAGTGGATACAAAATAAAGCTCTTACTTGGACGATAAATCGCCATGTAAGAGCTTTTGATGTATGGGACCATGTGGATCAATAACCGTAATCGCCATCTATTAGAATGACGTGAATCCTGTTTGGTGTTCTTTGAAAACCAATCGTCGTATAAGCGCAACAAATGCGGCTTGGTGTTTTACAATCTGAACAGCTTCCAGTTAGTGTGCAAGGTGTTCCCGTGTTTAACCGGATATTGTTCGCAGGGGCAGCGATTTCACGGTTTCGGCTGATGGCTGCAGGCAGATCGACAACAATTTTATTCAGGCCTACAACCGCGATGACTTTATCGGGGCCATAAATCATAGCGGCGACGCGATTGCCGTTGCCGTCGACGTTATAAAGTTCACCTTTTTCAGTGATCGCATTGACGCTACAAAGATATGTGTCAGCAGAAAAAGCCTTGCGATGCACATCTTTTAAATCCGCAGCGGTTAGTCCAGTTGCATATCGGTCAAAAAAATGATACGCGTTTTCTCTGATCCAGTCGATGACACCTGTTTCAAATAGTGTCATCGAACCACCAACTGCGACGCTCGTGCCTGGTGGCATTAGTTCAGATAAAAGCTTCAACAATTGATCCGTTGAGTCTACAAAATGGCCAGTCATATTGTTTTTTTCCAGATTTTTAATAACGCGTTCAACTTTATATAGTGTGGTTTTTTTTAAGTTCTGATCCATAGGTTCCTCCTTAACGTGAATTGAATCCTCAAATCAATTGTATACAACATAGGTTGAAAATACAAGAACAGGTGATTTATTCATAAAAAATTTAATAAATTAGGGATTATTTATCAGTTGGAATGCGTTATAATGAATTGTGATGACAAACTTAAGGTGAGTGTGAAAATGAAAAAATGTTCTGAATGCAAAAAAAATGTTGCTATGATGCGGACTGCAAAAATTGAAAACGGCAAGACGGAGTATGTGGATCTTTGTCTTGAATGTGCTCAAAAAAAGGGATACCCCGTCATGGATGAAATAATGAATCAAATCAATCTTAGCCCTGAAGAAATGGACAACTTGTCTAAGCAAATGAACCGGTTGTTTGATAAAGCATCTCACGATGAAGACAACCCTCTACTCAACTTTATGAATTTTGATCAAGACATGTATGATGATGATGATGATTCTGACCTTGAACTTGATGCGTTTGAAGAGGATTTGATCGAACAAGAGCTCGATGATCTTGAAGAGGACGAATTTTACGATGAAGAAGATTTGAGCAAAAGAGACAAGAAAAAAAGCAAAAAGAGTAAACTTAAGACATTGAGCAAGTTTGGCTCAAACTTGATCGAAAAGGCTAAGAATGGTGAAATTGACCGCATTATCGGCAGAAACAGAGAAATCGACCGCGTCGTACAAATTTTAAACAGAAGAAGCAAAAACAATCCATTGCTATTAGGTGAACCGGGTGTCGGTAAAACAGCCATAGCAGAAGGTTTAGCGGTTAGAATCGTGGAGAAGCAAGTGCCTGAGAAACTCCTAGACACCGAGATTTATTTGCTCGACATGACTGCGATTGTCGCAGGAACTCAATTTAGAGGTCAGTTCGAAGGTCGTATGAAAGCGATTATAACGGAAGCTTCAAACCATGGAAACATCATACTTGTTATCGATGAAGTGCATAATATTATGGGTGCAGGTGAAGTGCATGGCGGCGTCATGAACGCGGCCAATATACTAAAGCCCGCTCTTGCTCGTGGTGAAGTACAAATCATAGGTGCGACGACGCTTGACGAATATCGTAAGCATATCGAAAAAGATGCAGCACTTGAAAGAAGATTTCAACCTGTGATCATAGACGAACCAAATATTGAAGACAGTATTGAAATATTGATAGGCATCAAAGATTACTATGAAGCTTTTCACAAGGTCAAGATTGAAGATGAAGTGATAGAAGCGGCCGTTAGAATGTCTGAAAGATATATAACCGACCGATTTTTACCGGATAAAGCCATCGACGTTATTGATGAAGCGGGTTCCAGAGCAAATCTCAAAAATCATGGCCTTGTTGAAGTGCGCGCGCTTGAGGATGAACTTCAAAAAAATGAGGCATTAAGAGCTGAAGCAACTGCTGATGGCGATTACGAAAAAGCCGCAGAGCTTAGAGTCAATACACTTAAAATTGAAGAAAAAATCGAAAAACTTGAAAAGGCAAGTTCACAGGTACATTTGACCGTTGAAGATATTGCATATGTAATTGAAGCGTGGACCAAAATTCCTGTTCAGAGAATTACAGAAGAAGAAGCAGAAAAATTGATTGAACTTGAAAATAGACTTCATAGACGCGTTATCGGTCAAATATCTGCTGTGGAGGCCATTTCCAAAGCTGTAAGAAGAAACCGATCAGGCTTTAGAAAGAAAAGAAAACCCTCTTCGTTCATTTTTGTTGGACCTACGGGTGTAGGTAAGACCGAACTCGCAAAAACGTTGGCTGAAGAACTCTTTGGAACGGAAGATGCGATTATCAGAGTCGATATGTCCGAGTATATGGA
>DMYC01000197.1 GCA_003482695.1 Clostridiales bacterium UBA8960 | reverse complement strand
GATACGCTTTCTATAAAAGAAGTGGAACTCGATGTAAAAGCGAGAACCGTTTCAGTGAAGGGGACTCAAATTCCTTTTTCGGTCAAGGAATTTGAAATCTTGCATTACTTGATGTTGAATAAGAACCAGGCTTTGTCGCGCGAAAAAATATTCGATGAAATTTGGGGATACAATGAATTCGGCGATATCAACACAGTTACTGTGCATATGAGAAAAATCAGAGAGAAAATTGAGAGCGATCCCTCAAATCCGGAGTATATCGAAACGGTTTGGGGCATCGGTTACAAGTTTAAAGGTTGATATATGAAGCCAGGCAAATTTTCTTTAAGAGGCATCATCATTTTTTCTATGTTAAGCATGATCTTACTTACGACAATATTGCTGCTTTATCTCTTCGCCAATTTTAACATCAGTGTGGATAACAACACCGAACTTATTAAAAACCCCTACTTGTGGTTGGTCATCATTATTGTCACAACACTCGTCTTTTACATGTTGTTGATTTTAGTCATCAACAAATACATTTTTGAGCCGATTTTTTCCATGAAACGCGCCGCTGAGCATATAAAGTCGGGAAACTTGAATTACCCGATCGTCTATAATGCGGACAACGAAATCGGTGAATTCTGCACCGAATTTGATAAAATGAGAATACGGCTTCGAGACACGATTATGGAACAACATGAGATCGAAAAACGGAGAAAAAGGCTAATCGCAAGTATAACACACGATCTGAGAACGCCTCTTACATCTATAAAGGGTTATGTTGAAGCCATTCAGGACGGCATCGTAAAGGATCAAGAAACTTATGAAAAATATTTAAGCACCATCGCTGAAAAGGCAGACTACTTGAATCACCTCATCGATGATTTGTCTGTTTATACGAAGCAGGAACTCGGTGAATTCACTTTAAATCTGGAGCGCATCAATTCAAGCAATGTCTTGTCCAGTTATTTTGATCACAAGCAGTATGAATTTCGACATGGCGGCATTGAACTGATTTTACACAAGCCGTTCATTTCGACATTTATAAGTGTCGATCCTTACCGATTCAATCAAATTTTAGAGAATTTGATCGGCAATGCAAAAAAGTATGCACGCACGCGTATTGAAGTAAGGACGAAAGTTGTCAATTACCATCTTCAGGTCCTGATTGAAGACGATGGTGAAGGCATTCCTTCAGATGTGCTTGAGAGTATTTTCGACCCATTTTTCATGGTCAATAAAATGAAAGATCAAAAAGAGAAAGGCGGCTCAGGACTAGGGCTAGCCATCGTCAAACAGTTGACTGAAAGACATGATGGAAAAATTATGGTTGAGAGTGAACTGGGAAAAGGCACCATTTTTACTCTTGATTTTCCTTTAGATATTTAGATTTGAAAGGAGTGCGTTATGAAGTGTCCAAATTGCAGCTTCCAAAATTCTGATGATGCCATCAGTTGCAGAGTCTGTGGTTATGAATTGATTTCAAAGCCACAAACACCTAAAAAAAGAGTCGTTGATGATTCAGAGGATGAAGCACTTGATTCCGCACTAAAAGTCTTGTTTGGTGTAGAAGGTAAAGGGAAAATCATGGATGAAGAAGATGCACTCGATGCCGCCATGATGGAACGCCTACTTAAGAAAAAACGCCAGTATTCGATGCAGGAGCTTGCTGATATTGAAAGTCCAGAATCAGAGGTGGACGATGTCGAACTCGATAAAGCCATCGTAAACAAAACACGCAACGTCAGAATCTTTACGCTCGTTTTGGTTATACTTATCATTGTCTCACTGCTCTTTAAAACGAGCTTATCCTCAGCGCCGTGGAAATATAGTGCGAATAATGCCACGACTACGCCACAGACGACTGAAGCGATTGCACAGACAACTGAGACATCCACTTACGAGGTGTTCTCACTAGGAGGCGAAGAATCACTCGAGCCTGTCAACGCCTTCTTCATCATGCTCCCTGAATTTATTAATAAAGGCAATCTGAACATCCTTACTCTTTTCTCGAATTCTCAGGAAGCGCTTGATCTTTTGACACAATTTGCATCTATAGGCAATCTGGAGAAAGTTGCGGATGCGACGATCGAGCAATCGGAATTAGACGAATCTGGTGCTTCCTACACCGTCAGTACACTGCTCAATCGTCTAATAAATGGGCAACAGACTCAAACGCCTGTAACATGGGATTTCAGAACGGTAAATAGCAGTTTAAGGTGGACGATTGAGTCTTTCTCCATAGATACCGATCCTCAAATGACGACAGAATCTGCCTCGCAGACACAGTCTACTACACAAGCGCCTACCACTCAAAGGGCAACACAAAGTACCACCGAGGCGACAACTGAAGCTCCAAAAGCTGAACTGACGGGGTTTGTAAGCACGGGCGGCTTTAGCGGTGGCACAAAATCAAACGGACAGGATATCGCATCCGCTCGATACGGTCATCACATCGACTTTGATAGAATCGTCTTTGATATTTATGAATGGCAAGGTGGTCAACCTCAAAATACAGTTGATGTCATCACGACCTATTCGACTTCCATTTCTGCAGACGGCAAAACCATTTCCATCGTCTTAAATGGTGCAATCGACGCCTATGCACGAAACCTTACACTCGATTTGAAAGGCAGAGAACACATCAAATCTGTAACGTATAGCACAGCAGGAAGCACCGAATCTGTGACAATCAATATTTCTCTAGAACAAGCGAGCCTATATAAAGTATTCGATGTTAAATCCCCTGCGCGACTTATCGTCTACTTTGCACCTGTAAACTAAACCACAAAAAAAATCCTGCGAAAGCAGGATTTTTTTAATGTAGTCTGTTTTATCTGACCAATTTGACGATTAGGAAAATAATCACCAGTGGAATGAAAACCATTGTAATCGCACCAAACACGATGCCGATTGCACCAAATACGATGCCAATTACAGCGCCGATCAGTCCGAAGACCGCGCCAAGGATTCCACCGATAAAACCAAATAGTCCGCCTATTACTCCGCCTATTGCGCCTCCTAGTCCACCAAATATAGCACCGAATACGGATCCGAGTACTTTAAAAGGGAATGCCAGGATTGGGCCAACAGGTATAATAAATCCAATAATGCCTGCGATGAGTAAAAATGGAATCATTCTTTCGAAAGTGTATCCTTTTCCATGCAGTATTTTCGCGACAACAGCCATAACGATCAATGCAAATATCATATGCTTACCTCCATCTTTGTTCTCATCATACCGCATATTCATGTAAAATGCGTTAATCCAAGATTAGAATATGGTAAGAAACATCAGCTCTGAATTTTTTTTGTTTCGTTGATTCTCTTAATTTCTTCTATGACGAACGGCAACACTTTGTGAACATCACCTACCACGCCCAGATCCGCCACTTCAAAGATTTTTGCACCTTTATCTTTGTTCACGGCTATAATCAGTTCCGCTTCTTCCATACCGGCAACGTGCTGAATGGCACCGGAAATGCCTAGAGCAAAATAGACATTTGGACGCACCGTTTTGCCTGTTTGTCCAACTTGACGGTCATGGTCCATCCATCCACTATCGACAGCGGCTCTAGAAGCTGACACAAGCCCATTTAACGAGTCGGCCAAGTCATAGAGAAGTGTGAAGTTTTCTGATGATCCAACACCTCTACCGCCCGAAATAAGCACGGTTGCTTCTTGGATGTCCTGCTTCTCTTCTGTTTCTTTTTCAAATGAAAGCACTTCGACAAATTGCTTGTTTTTGACGATCTCAACCGAAAAATGAACGATTTCACCTTGTCTTGAATCATCTCTTTCAAGTTTCGTCATGACACCGGGTCTTACTGTAGACATTTGTGGTCTATGGTCAGGGGAAATGATCGTCGCCATAATGTTGCCGCCGAACGCAGGTCGCGTCATCAGCAACATTCTGTCCTCAGATATTTCCAGCGACGTGCAGTCCGCCGTGAGGCCAGTAGCCAATCTTGCCGAAACACGCGGTGCTAAGTCTCGACCAATCGATGTTGCGCCGAACAATACGATTTCAGGCATAGTCGCTTTAACCGCCTGTACCATCGCTTGTGTATATGGCTCCGTTGTATAAAACTCGAGTCCATCGTCATCAAGCAACAAGACTTTATCTGCACCATATGCCACGAGCAACTTTCCATGTTTATCGATGTTTTTTCCGATAATGGCTGCCACTACTTCAACACCCAGTTCGTCGGCAATTTTTCTTCCTTTACCCAGAAGCTCCAAGGAAACGTTTTGTATTTCGTTAAAGCGCTGCTCGATATAAACGAGCACACCTTTATAATCATTAATATTCATGAGTGCCCTCCTAGATAATAAATTTCTCTTGTAACTTCTCAACAATAGCGACAGCCAACTCTTTAGGCGTGCCTTCCACAACTTTGCCAGCAGATTTCGCACCTTTTGTGAATGATTTTTTCACTTTTGTTGGCGACCCTTTGAGTCCCATGTGTGCCACATCGACATCGATATCTGCAAATCCCCAAGTTTCCACTTCGAGAACTCTATGCGCATCAATAAGACCCATCACAGACATGTAACGTGCTTCGTTGAGTTCGCTTAGCGCTGTGATCAGACATGGATAAGAGACTTTTATCTTTTGGAAACCATCTTCAAAACTACGTTTTACAATAGCGTGATCCCCGTGATGCTCAAACGCCGAAACATATGAGATTTGAGGCAGTTCGAGATGTTCTGCAATTTGAGGGCCTACTTGTGCCGTGTCGCCATCGATTGCTTGTCTACCTGTAATCGCGAGGTCAAACTCAAGCTTTTTCAGTGCAGCCGCTATGGTCGTCGATGTTGCGAGTGTATCTGCACCGGCAAAAACTCTGTCGGTCAGTAAAATCACTCTGTCTGCGCCCATCGCATAAGCTTCCTGCAGCGCAACTTTCGCTTGAGGTGGGCCCATGGTAACCACTGTGATATGCGCCCCAAACTCATCTTTTAAACGCAGTGCGGCTTCGAGGCCCGCTTTATCATCAGGGTTGATGATACTTGGAACACCATCTCTGATAAGCGTTCCTGTTTTCGGATCCAATCTAACTTCGTTGGTATCCGGGACTTGCTTTATACATACAACAATTTTCATCGTTCTTCCCTCCGTATACATGACCCTGACAGGGCTATTTCAACTCTGACGCAGAAATGACCATACGTTGCACTTCGCTAGTGCCTTCGTAAATCTCAGTGATTTTTGCGTCTCTCATCATTCTTTCAACTGGGTACTCTCGTGTGTAACCGTAACCACCATGAAGCTGTACCGCTTTAGTTGTTACTTCCATGGCTACTTCAGAGGCATAGAGTTTAGCCATTGCCGCTTCTTGAGCATATGGCAACTTCTTCTCCTTTTTATACGCAGCATGATAGACGAGGAATCTCGCCGCTTCTATCTTGGTTTTCATATCCGCGATGACGAACTGTGTATTTTGAAATGCGGAAATCGGTTTTCCGAATTGTTTTCTTTCCTTTACATATTTAACGGTTTCGTTATAAGCACCTTGCGCTATGCCGAGTGCTTGTGCAGCAATCCCGATTCGCCCACCATCCAGTGTCATCATGGCAATCTTAAAGCCTTTACCTTCAGCTCCCAACAAATTTTCCACTGGAATTCTACAGTCCTCAAATATGAGTTCACATGTGCTTGAACCTCTAATGCCCATTTTCTTTTCTTTTTTACCGATCGTAAACCCTGGCGTGCCACTTTCTACGATAAATGCCGCTATGCCCTTAAGCCCAAGTGATCGATCCGTCATGGCGATGACAATGTAAATATCCGCATAACCCGCATTGGTAATGAATATTTTGCTGCCATTCAAAATATAATCATTTCCGTCTCTCACTGCGATTGTCTGTTGCCCAGACGCATCAGTCCCTGCATTCGGCTCTGTC
>DMYC01000092.1 GCA_003482695.1 Clostridiales bacterium UBA8960 | reverse complement strand
CATAAGCGCAGCTAGGATCAAATAAACGAATCCAGCAACTACGATACCGCCTCTGGCATATTCAAGACCATGAGTACCTGCTACCGCCAAAATCGGAGCAATAAATGCGAAAGATGAACCTAAGAACGCCGGTACTTGTCCCTTCGTGATAAGGTGGAACAAAAGTGTACCTACACCTGCTAGAAATAGTGAAGCGGATACATCAAGACCTGTGATAATTGGAACGAGCACTGTCGCTCCGAACATAGTAAAGGTATGTTGAACCCCCAAAGTGATCATTTTGGCTTTACTAAGTTGAGTTACGTCGGTAATCGCATGTTCATTTACTGCCATAAAAACCCTCCCCTATAAATTAGCTTCTCCGTTAACCTACTTGTATTATATATTTCAGCGAATACATGTTGCAACATATATCGCATTCGCCCTCTCGGGTGTTCCCTACTTATATTATAATAGGTTATGTCTGAAACACGTATTGGTGCATTTGACTAAATTTTCAGACAATTATACACGTATCCTTGTAAGCACACAACAAACAATAAAATCATTATTGGCACAATTGTTGTTGTTGCGTTACGAATCTCTCTCTTTAGGCGTCTTTGTCGCGTTTTTGCACCTTTTTCTGAGCGGCATCCACACTGCGCTTAATGCCTTCATACCCCGTACACCGACAAAGATTCGCGCTGAGCCAATTTTTTTTCTCTTCATCGTCTGCAAACGGCTTTTCTTCAAGCAATGCAAACGCATTCACCACAAATCCGGATGTGCAGTAACCACACTGAAAACCACCATTCTCATGGAACGCTTCCTGAATCTCTGTGCCTTTCAGCCCTTCTATCGTCACGATGGATTTCCCATCCACTTCAACAGTGAGCATCATGCAAGATTTAACAGGCAAACTTTCTACTAAAACCGTACACGCGCCACAATCGCCGTTCTCGCAGCCGCTTTTTGCACCTGTGAGTCCCACTTGCTCGCGCAAGCTTCTCAAAAGCGTATCCCCCGGTCTGGCGATGAGCGTCACCATTTCTCCATTCACTGTGCATTTCACTGGCCAATGGCCTTTGATTCGAATCATTTCGCCACCTCCCTGAGCATTTTATCCACCAAATGTTCCAGTAGATGCTGCCGATAGGTTTTATCCGAACGCATATCGCTTTTCGCATGATCGAAAAATTGTGAAACGATTTCCGATTTTGGATCTTCCCACTTCTCAAACGTCAGAACGGGTATACGCCAAAACACTGGGAAGCTCGCATATCCTGATATAGCGAGCGTAACCATCTCATCCGTGCAGATCGCCACGAGATGGATGACCGGATAATCAACCTCCACCGTACTGGTGATGCGCTCTGCAAACTGCCACTTAACAGGCACTTTCTTCACGATGATTTGAAAAAGAAATGCATCTTTTTCAAGCAATAGCCTCTTATCAAACACTTCTGAGAGTTTAACGCGCTTTGACCCGTTTGGTGAGGCGATGACCACTTCTGCATCAAGGCCAATTAAAGGCAGCACTGCCTCTCGATACGGCAAACGGCCACATATGTTGCCACCGATCGTAAGTGCATTTCTGACGGTATGGTCTGCTATTGGTTCAATACTCTGCTTTAGACGACTCAGCGCCACATGTTCGACGATGCGATTTAGTGAAACACATGCGCCTATGATGACTTCATCATCCGTTTCAGTAATCGACGTCATTTCCGGAAGGCCTTTTAAATCAACGACTGCTCCAGGCGACACTTTTCCCTGTCTGAATGACGTGACGAGTTCAGTGCCCCCAGCGTAATAGACATAACTGATGCCTTCATTATTAAGCGCCTTCACACAATCAAGCAGTTCATCCATCGTTTCAGGTAAAATGTATTCAAAATCAAAGCTGATCATCTGAGCCCTCCTTAATCAAGCGCCACAAACTTTCCGGCGTTATCGGAATCTGGTTCACTTTTCTCGACAGCGCCCTAGATAGTGCATTGGATATCGCCCCAGGCATGCCTATGACCGACTGTTCGCCTAACCCTCTTGCACCAAATGGCCCGTCCTGTTGCGGCGTCTCCAGGAATTTAACTTCGTAGACAGGATAAGGTCCCATCCTCATAATCTTATAGTCTCTCAAGTTGCCGTTTGTGATCTGACCTCGTTCATTGAACTTGAACCCTTCCATGACCGTATATCCGAGACCCATGGCCATGCCACCCACGATTTGGCCTCTAGCCATCTCAGGGTTGATCACTTTGCCGACATCGATACAGCAAACGGCTTTCTTAATCTTATATTGGCCCGTTTTGATGTTCACTTCGACTTCGACCCCTTCAGCACCGAGCGTCCACTCCAAATCCGGATGCCCTTCGCCTGTCTGTGCGTCTATATCTGTGAGTTCTTTCGCAATATATCTGCCTCGGCCTATGATTTGTCNNTTGTCCTTTAATGGCGTTGCCATTTGGATAAACATACCCAAGTGTGAGTCTGGAGTAAGGGACGCGTTTTTCAGGTTCGTCATTTACATAGACACTTTCTTCACCGATCAAAAGATCACGAGCGGGAACCCTCAAGACTTCCGAAGCGCTTTCTTTCAGTTGGTGGATTGCGTCTTCACACGCTTCAATCACTGCATTGCCTGCCATAAACAGCCCTCTACTGGCAGCTGTTGCCCAGTCGCTCGGAGAAACCCTCGTGTTGACCGGCATTTGTACATGTACTTTTTCAAGTGGCAAACAGAGCATATCTGCTGCGATTTGAGCAATACCGGTCTTTGAACCTTGACCGATTTCCACCACACCGACATGAATGTTGCAACTGCCGTCGCTATTGAATGTTAAAATAGCGCCTGCGTCCGTGTTCGTCGGCATCGCCGGTGCTTTCCAAAGCCCGCTGACCCCTCGAACATTGACCGTTTCCTCATCTATGATTTCCACATGCCCCACTCTTCCACCGAGCATATTTTCAACTTCTTTAAAACACGTTTCTATATCGCCGGTGCTATGGTTCAGGCGACTTTGAACCGGCGTTGTATCGCCCGGCTTGATGCAGTTGATGACGCGGAACGTCACAGGATCGATGCGCATCGCATCGGCGAGCATGTCCATGCCACGTTCTATGGCAAATCCCATTTCTATGTGTCCAAATCCGCGATACGCTGTCGCAAACGGCAAGTTCGTATAGACACATAAAGAATCGCATGTGACGTTTGGTACGCGATATGGACCCGTACACGAGATGGCGGCCGCCCTAGACACATTTACCGCATAATCGGCATATCCTCCGCTGTTGAACAAATACTCCAGCGACATGGCCGTTAACCTTCCCTCGGCGTCAGCGCCCATTTTGACATGTGCCTGCAGACCGATGTGTCCTGGTGATGTAACCATATCTTCTTCGCGTGTATTGACGAGTTTAACAGGACGTCCACCCACTTTGAGCGACAGGATATAAGCAAGGCCTTCGAGCTGAATACCCGCTTTCCCGCCAAATCCGCCACCAACCATCGGCGCATCGACGACGAGTTTGCCGACTTCGATGCCGAAGAACGTACTCATTAGGCCTTTCACGACAAATGGCGCTTGGGTGCTGGATGTGATATGCACTTCTCCCGTCGGTTTGATTTCTGCGATGGCGACGCGAGGTTCCATTGCCACATGATCGCCCGGCGGAATTTCCACATCTGTTTCGATTATATAAGCCGCCTCCTCAAAACCTTGAGCCGTATTGCCTTTCCTGATTTTTGTACGGTTGGCGATGTTCGTGCCTGGCTCAGGATGAATCGGCGGAATATGGCTATAGTTTGCCATGTCCTTATGAATGATGTCCGCATCAGGTGCTAGCGCTTGTTTAGGAGAAAGCATCGGCGTTAGCACGTCATATGTGACCTTTATTTTATCGCGGGCTGCACACGCTTCCTTATAAGTGGATGCCACCACCACGGCCACCACTTCTCCGAAATACCGCACGACCTCTCGTGCGATTGGCGGTTTGTCACATAAATAAAGCCCCAAATTGCTCTTATAGTCCTCACCGGTGAGCACAGCTTTGACACCGGGCATTTTGAGCGCTTGCTCGATGTCGATGCCCACGATTTTCGCATACGCATGCGGACTCGTTTTCATAGCGCCATGTAAAAGGTCCGGTGACTGGTAGTCTCCGGTATACTTCACACGTCCATTAACTTTGTCTTGTCCCTCTATTCTAAGCGGGGAATGCCCCACTTGTCTGTTTTCTTCCATAGCCCCTCCACAGTTTACTTGAGCCTAGCATATCTTCCTCTAAATTTCATGATATCTTCTAAACTGAGTCCTAACTGAATGATGCCTGATTCGTCCGTTCTGGATAGCCCGACGAATTTGAAATACTTGTCATCGATATCCCTGCGCATCATGGCTTGAGCGACGCGATGTTTCGGATCTTTAAGGATGGCATAAAACGGATACGCTTGAGTTTGCGGGTCATCTTCTATGGTAAATCCGATGCCTGCCGGATTGTTGGATAAAACAGTGACCCCTTTTCCATTTGTGATGTAGAATTCCGAAATCCCCGTTTCTTTGGAGAACTGCATCAAAAATGCGTTGTCGATTTTACCGGCCTTCATGATCTCTGCCAATTGCTCGCCTGTGTTGAAAAGCTCCTCATTGAGCGCATCGTCGAATTTCATGACGAAGTTGTTGAGTTTCGTGGAGATGCCTTTGATGGATTTTGACAATGAAACATTTTCCATCGTCTTTTCTCTATGTTCTTCCACGTCTCTTCCCGCTTCTTCGGTGGCATTTTGCGAGTCCGCTGTGATGCCTGCGAGTTTGTCGACATTCATGGCCAGTGTTTCAGTGGCTTTCAATTGTTCTTCGATGCTAATCGTGATGTTTTTGATGAAGCTCAGCATGCCTTCGGCGCCTTTAACCATCGCGTTTAGATGCCCAATTGCCTCTTGGTTTGAACTCTTGAGTGTCATGGTGGTCTCTACGCCTTCATTGATTTCGGATACGACAGAATTCATGGCATTTGAGATGTCACCAATTCTCTTTTGAATATCCAGTGCCAATCTCGAACTTTCATCAGCGAGCTTAGTGACTTCATTTGCGACGACTGCAAAGCCTCTACCCGCTTCTCCAGCTCTTGCCGATTCGAT
>DMYC01000301.1 GCA_003482695.1 Clostridiales bacterium UBA8960 | reverse complement strand
TCTAGCGCTTCTATAAGGCCTGCTTGAAACCATGGCTTCATAGGCGTCTGCCACTGTGATGATACGTGAGAGCAACGGAATCGCTTCACCTTTTAGACCGTAAGGATATCCTTCACCATCCCATCTCTCATGATGATGCAGCACAATTTCCGATAAAGACGAATAAATATCAACCGATTTCAATATCTGATAACCACACTCGGAGTGGCGCCTTATTTCGATGGTTTCACCTTCGGATAGCGCGCTATTTTTGTTTAAAATAGCGTCACTAATTGAAATTTTTCCGATATCATGTAAAAGGCTTGCAACTTCAAGTTCTTTCATTTTTTCTGAACTTAACCCCATGGCATGGCCAATTATTTTGGAAATTCGACTGACTTCATCAGAATGGATTTTCTCACGGCTGCTTTTTTCATTCAAAGTATGGATGATTGTTTTGACCGTCTGGTGGCGCATACTCTGGCTCTCGTGTAATTTTTTACGATACATATTGTCTTCGGCGAGTGTGAATATTTCACTCATCATCTGATCTTGGTCTGTTTTAGTCGCATAGCCGATAGAGACGGAAAGTTTTATCGTGTCCATGCTCTCTTGATCAATGCTTTGATAGATGCGATCGACGACAATCTCTGCATCTTCACTGGATGTGGAAGGCAGCAGTATGACAAATTCGTCACCGCCAATACGGGAAATGATGTCATCCGTACGGCAGCAATGTGCAACAATACTCGAGACACGCCTTAACAGTTCGTCTCCGGTTTGGTGACCGAAAGCGTCGTTTGTGAGCTTTAAGCCATTGACATCAAGCAAAACCAGACTCATAGGCAAGTTTCTTCGCGTATCGAGTCGTTGAAGTTCTTCTTCATAAAAGCGCCTGTTGTATAATCCCGTCAACTGATCGCGGTAGCTGAGTTTCTCAATCAACATTTGGTTTTGCTTTTGCTCCGTGACGTTTCGAACGATGGCAAGTACATTTTTGCCAGATGTTTTCACCATGCGAGTTTCAAAGAACGTAGATACGTTTTGTTGATTATATGAAAATTCAAATGATTGGATGCCACTTTGATTGAGTGCGTTTTCGATGGCTTCATAAGCTAAAGTCGCAATCTCTACAGGCAAAGCATCTTTGATGGTTTTTCCAATATAGGACTGAAGACCAAACAACGACACTTTTTCGAAACGGCTGGACTGCACGTCAAGAATTACACCCGTTTGATCGCAAACAAATATTAAATCTGGATGAACATCAACGATCGCCCGATTTCGCTTTTCGCTTTGAATGAGTGCTTCAAAGATGCTCTCCGCTTCATTGAGGACGGCGTTAATCGAAACTCGAGGACCAATAAATATATCATTCGTCTCATCGTTGAGCCTGTAGCTTAAATCATTTTCTACCGAAATACCCTGTATGTCACGATTGAACTTAATCATGGGTACGATCAAATGTAACCGTAGAACGAATGCCAATACAATCGTAATGACTAATATCGCTACAATCGTAAAAAAGAACGTTAGCAAAAGCTGGCGTTCTGAGGTAACATATTCTTTGATCGGCATAAAGGAAGCAACCTTCCAAGACGTTCCGTTGATTTCAGAGAAAGCTAAGTACCCCTCTATACCGTTTATGGAAAGTTTTTCGAGTGAGGCGGTGGATGATGTGAACAATTGTGACAACTCGGGGTAAACCGCATCTAGCTTATAAAGGTCGCTCAGCGGTTGCGTCAAGTAATCCGGATGGGCGAGGATGATGCCGTTGCCATCGACAAGGAAAGAAAATCCGTTGTCATCGAGTGCTTGAGTGCTTACCATTTGAAGGATTGAATCGATTTTAATATCACCTGCGATGACGCCGATAAGCGTGTTGTTTTTATAGACAGGGGCGGCAATCGTCACGATGATGTGGTCGCCTGAAGCATTCAAAAATGCGTCTGTGAAAATGAGTTCTCCAGATTCTGCAGCGCTGAGGTACCATGGACGTGTTGTTAAGTCAAAGCCTACTGGCGGAATCCAGCCGCTGGCGTTTATCATTTTGTTCTCAGCGGAACCATAGTATAATGAAGCAAAGTTTGGCTGATCTGCCAAAAGCTGTTCTAAATAAGTCAAGATGGCTTTTTCTGATGGTGATGTCATGATCAACGATCGTGCATCGAGTATGGTTTGGCTTTTATTTGAAAGTCGGTCCTGAATTTTTAGATTTATAAGGTCTCTAGAAAGCGAGAGGCTGGATTGGATTTCTTCCCGGACGACGTTTCTAAAGGCGATGTATTCAAATGTCATCCCCAAAGCAACAATCAAAATAAACGCGGTTCCAATAGCATATATACGGAAAACGAACTTTTTCATCATACACTCCTTGATCCATAATGATTCATTATAGCACAAAAAAATGATCAAGGGGACAGTCCCCCGGATCACTTTTTCATAAAAAAATAAATGTTTGACATAGAGGAGACCAACCACATGAACGTAAGTAAAACCATCATGAGCGGCATCCCATTTCACAGAATCATCGCGTACTTCCAGTCCATATCCGAAACGCATGACCTCAAGTATTCGAAAAGCCATGCGAGCTCTTATTTTGGAAATTCAGAAATAAACATTGAAATTGCCCCAAATCTAGCCCCCCCGGTCATTCGCCTTATCGTGCCCATCACCGATATCACATTTACAGGCTCAGAGGCCGTCGTGGACGCTTTCATGGCCGCATACAGACTGGCATTTTTATCAGCAGGTGGGTAATGCGACTGTGCTGTAGTGGTGCTCCTTCCATTAGATTACAGTTTTAAAATTTTGGCTTTGTTCTTTGCGATCAACTCGATCTCAACAGAAGCGCCAAGTGGGAGAGATGCAACGCCTATCGTTGTGCGTGCCGGATAGGGGGGTGTGAACATGGTTTCGTAGACTTCATTCATCTCCTTAAAATAACTCATGTCCGTTAGAAAGACGTTGACCTTTTGGACCTGATCACTGGAAAGGCCACAGGATTCAAGGACATTGAACAAGTTGATGAAACATTGCTTTGTTTGTGCCATAATGTCGCCTATGATGAGTTGGCCAGTATTCGAGTCGATAGGGGTTTGACCTGAGAGAAAGACGAGGTCCCCTGAGTCGACGGCATGGGAATATGGTCCGACAGCAACGGCGCCAGTAGCTTGAATCGCTTTTCTTGACATACATTTACCTCCTTAACGGTTTACCACATTTTGGGCAATAAAGGAATGCTTCATTTGCCAGGTAACCGCATGCATCACATTTTACAGCCTCTGACACTTCCATTCGCCCTTGCTGAACGAGGTGAATCATGTCACAGGTCAGATGGTCGATATCGCCACTTTTAAACGGTTGAGCATATTCTGGATTTAGTTCATACAAGGCGTTGCAACAACTGGTTTTAAAATAATATTTATATTGCCACTTTATTATTGGAATAAAAAACAAATTGAAGTTCATATAAGTCATAAAGCTTTCATATCGGCCATAGCGGCCACAACATTCGCAGATCGTTTGCTGGGAGAATGACAGCGGCTTTTGAGATTGATTGACACCCATGATTAAGAACATAATAAAATTCCTCCTAAAACCATTATAAAACAAAAGACATGAAAGTGACAGACCCCACTTATTCATGGTAAACTATTTAGAGGAAAAATGAAGGGGTGGCATATGGAACTTTGGGAAGTATATGATAAAAATAGACAGAAAAAAGGGCGCACCATGGTTCGCGGAAGCCAAATAAGTGAAGGCGATTTTCACATGGTCGTGCATGTTTGTCTTTTTAATAGTAACGATGAGATGCTGATTCAGCAAAGGCAACCATTTAAGGAAGGGTGGCCGGGTATGTGGGATGTTTCTGTTGGGGGAAGTGCATTGGTCGGCGAGACGAGTGTGGATGCAGCAGAGAGAGAAACGAAGGAGGAAATCGGATTTTCTTACCCGTTTGAATCGGTCAGACCAGCACTAACGGTGAATTTCAGTTTTGGTTTTGATGATTATTATGTGATTAGAGTGGATGCGCCAGTTGAGTCGTTTACTTTGCAACAAGAAGAAGTGAAAGAGGTCAGATGGGCGACATGTGAGGAGATCCTTGAGATGATTGATACCGGGGATTTCATCCCTGATCATAAACACTTGATTCAGCTTCTGTTTGATATGAGAGATGCGACGGGTGCTATTCGGAAATGAAACAAAAAAGGTGCATGAATAAGGGGATATAAATGAGAGAGCTTATAGAAATATTTTGGATATTCTTTAAAATGAGTGCGGTGACATTCGGTGGCGGTTATGCCATGCTTCCAATACTTCAAAGGGAGATTGTGGATAAAAGGGCATGGATGACACATGAACGCATCATCGATTACTATGCGGTCAGTCAAGGGTTGCCAGGGATTATTGCCGTCAATGTCTCCATTTTCATCGGCAAGGAGAGGAAGGGGATACTCGGAGGGGTGGCAGGTGCACTTGGAATCGTGGGTCCTTGCCTAGTGATTATTACGATTATTGCTGCGATGCTTAGCAATTTTCACACTCTGCCTATCGTGAGAAATGCTTTCGCAGGAGTGGCTGTATGTGTTGCGGCGCTTATCCTAGATGCTGTGACGACACTCTGGAAAAAAGCGGTTATCGATAAATTAGGCCTTATGATATTCGCTGTCGTTTTTATCGGCATGGCTGTGTTTAGCTTATCGCCGATTATTTTGATCTTATCGTCAGCCATACTGGGCATCGTCATTAAAAAAACGCGAAAGGAGAAAAGCCGATGATTTATTTCAGCTTATTTTTCGAGTTTTTTAAGATTGGCCTGTTCGCCATAGGAGGCGGCATGGCGACAATCCCGTTTTTAAGGCATCTTTCGGAAACTTCAGGATGGTATTCGATTGCATTTATCACGGATATGGTGGCAATTTCTGAATCAACGCCTGGACCAATCGGCATAAATATGGCCACTTACGCAGGCTATCATATCGCTGGGATGCTAGGTGGCATCATCGCGACGATGGGCATGGTGCTTCCATCAATTATTATCGTGACGATCGTGTCGGGTTATATGGAAAAGTTCAGCCATAGTGAAACGCTTCAGCAGGCATTTTATGGACTAAGACCTGCGGTGACGGGGCTTATTGCGGTAGCGTGTTTTGATATTATAAGATTGGCCGTTTTCAATTTAGAAGCTTGGACAAACTTTAGCAGGATCCTTGAAGTCATCGACGTCACAAAACTTGCGTATTTTGGCATAATATACTTTTTAATTATACGTTTTAAGCGCCATCCGATCAATTATATCGCTATTTCCGCGATAGTTGGCATCATATTAGGCATGGGACATTAACGAGTCGGAAGGAGATGTGCAGTGATTGATACACCCATCATACTTATGGAAAATACAAAGCAGGCGATAATAGATGAAATCATCGCCCAAATTGATTTATTTGTAAAAGAAAACAAAAGTGCCAAACGGACGTTCATCATAGGGATTGACGGACGTTGTGGAAGCGGAAAAACCACACTCAGCAAAATGCTAGTCGCTCACTACCATGCGAATTGTTTTCATATGGATGATTTCTATTTGCCCCTCGATATGCGCACGCGAGAAAGAATGTCGCAGCCAGGGGGAAATGTGCATTACGAACGTTTTCTTGAAGAAGTCATCGCACCGGTGCGAGCAGGTGAACCGGTCATCTATCAGACTTACGACTGTTCAACCCAATCGCTTAAAACCCTTGGCACATATGATCCAAAATCAATCGTCATCGTAGAAGGCGCCTATGCACTTCATCCACTCATTCGTGAACACTATGATTTCAAGTTATTTGTGACACACACGCCCGAATGCCAAAAATCCCGAATCTTGGAACGCAACGGCGAAAAAAAGCTATATGAGTTTGAACTCAGATGGATTCCACTTGAGGAATTTTACATTTCAAACTGTAAACCGGACGCTATTTGCAACGTGTTAATTGACACATCGAAAGCTTGGTGACGAACGATGAATAAATCACTGAATCATCAAGCCATCCGAAAAATATGGACACTTGCATGGCCAGTCATGGTTGGCCAGGCACTTCATACAGTCTTAGTCCTAACGGACATGTGGTTTATCGCACGACTCGGTAGCACCGAAGCGGCGGCTGCTGGAACAGGCACATCCTTATTGGGCGTCATACAGGTTTTGCCAGCACTCGTTTCCGCAGGTGTCGTCGCTCTAGTGGCAAGGTATACGGGTGCCAATGACCACCAGTCCATCCGAAAAATCTCTTCATGTGGACTGACGCTTTCACTTATAATTGGTGCAGTCGTGACTTTGATCAGTATACTCGGCCTTGAACAGCTCCTTTGGATCTTTGGCGATGCGGATGCAACGGTACTCAGATTATCAAAGGCCTACGTGGGAATCGGTTTAATCGGCATCCCGTTTTTCTTTTATAATGCAACCTCACGTGCCATTGTCCAAGCAACAGGGGACACAAAAAATCCTGTGAAGATTTTTATCTTTGCGAACATCGTAAACATCGTTCTTGATTATGTGTTTATCTATATCTTCCACTGGGGGATAGAGGGCGCAGCGTATGCGACTGTTACGTCTGAAATTGTTGCATTTTCACTCATGACAGGATTGGTTTTAAGAAACATTTACGAATCTAGCTTTAAGCTTGCAATAGAAAATGTTACATTGCATCTGGAAACCGTTAAACGCATTTTAAGAATCGGCGGCTTTGCTGTCATGCAGATGATTACACGACCTTTTACTGGGCTGATCATGTACAGGTTGGTACTTGCACAAGGGGTAGCCGCTGGAGCCGCTTTTGGAGTCGGCGGACGCATGTTCAACTTTGTTTTCATTTTTTTAGCAGGACTTGGAACAGCGATGTCTGTTATGGTTGGACAAAGCCTTGGGAAGTCAGATTTTGAGGGCGCAAAAGTCCTTGTGCGACAGGGACTGTTTCTAGCAGCGCTCAATATGCTCATCTTTGCGATACCGTTTTATCTGTTTCCACATATCCTAATCGGCGTGTTTGTCCAAGATGCTGAAGTTGTTTCAATCGGTGTAAACTACCTTAGAATCACTTATACAGGTGTCCTTTTTGCGATTTTGACCACAGTCTTTGGCGCTGCATTTTCAGGGGCGGGGGACACATTTCCGCCGATGCTCGCTTCCCTCGTGGGGAACTGGGTCATAAAGATACCACTTGCCTATTTCTTAACCACAAGATGGGATATGGGTCCAAACGGCGTATGGCTCGCGATTTGTCTCTCTGTTATCGCAGAAGCTTTCGTTATGGCCGTTTGGTTTGGGAAAGGAAAATGGCAACATAAGAAAATATAAATCGATCTGGTAGAAGTCGTACTATTCGATTATTCTAGCGACAGCTCGGATGGGTGCCCCATCCGAGTTTTTATATTTCATAGGCAGTGCATATAACTCGAACAGTTGAAAGCCCACTTGATCGAGGTGTGTAAGATTTTCGATAATCACAAAATCGTCACCAGACAAGACTTTGCGATGTAGCGTCAAGTTTGGGTCAGATATTGGATCGAGTCCAATCGTGTCTAGACCGATGCCTTTTTTGCCGGACTCAATCAGGTAGTGCGCAACTTCATGGCTTATGCATGGGTAATCTCCAAAATATTGAGGCGTTCCCCAATGTTTATCCCAGCCTGTGTTAAACAAAATAAACTCAGCTTGATCTGCCATGCTACGAACGGAGTCGATGCAAGACATCTCTATGGTATCGCCTTCATTGAGATGCCTACAATCCACAACAAGCGCCACTCCTGCAAACTGAGAGATGTGTTGTGCGTCAAGTGTGCTTTTGTGGCCAAAAATGTGAGACGGTGCATCCATATGAGTGCCTGTATGTGAGTACATGTTCAATAACGTTTCTTTAAATCCGTCTTTTTCATAAGTATTCGTCGTTCTGAGTGAAGGACTTTCTGTGCCTGGATAAACAGGCATGTCTTCGGAAATCGTATGGGTCAAGTCGATAAGTTTCACAATATACCTCCATAGTCAGTATTGGTTACTTCCACTATAACAAAATTTTGAGGCAAACGGGTGTAAAATATGGTATAGTGATAAAGTGAATTCACTAGATTGAGGGATGGTTATGACGATGTTTCAGTTCACTGCAAACTTAATAATTACAGAGCGCGCGAAGCAGTTCCTTAATTCTGGACACGGCTTGTTCTTGCTTTTATTTGTGCTGCTTATGATCGCGATTCCGACTGCCTACTTTCAGTTCAAGAAAAAGAACGCTGAGTTTGAGACGGAGTGGTTAAAGCAACTGTATGCTTCAAATTTACCCGACGAAGTGTACAACATCATCAATTTGGATTTTTTAAGTGCACCTTTTAGATATAAAATTTTTAACAAGTTCAAATTCGCCGACACGATTCGAGCGAGTCAAAACTCGATTCTATTTCGGATGGTTTCACGCGATAACAATGAATCCCATACATTGAAAATCATTGAAAAGGAAAAATATATTTCGCATGATTTGGAAGAGTTGATGCAAATCAATCACCCGAACATCGAGAGGATTTTCCAAAAATTTGAGACGCCATCCCACTTTTATCTCGTCAAATCGTATGCACACGGTGAAATACTATTTGACTACATTCATCAAAGTGATCGATATGGTGAAGAAAGCGTGATTTCCATAACTCAGCAGCTTTTAGCCGCACTTCAGTATTTGCATGAGTTTAAACCAGCGGTTGTTTACAGAGAAATCACGCCGGATAATATCATCATTTCAAAAGATGCTAAAATTACTTTGATGGACCTAGATACGACAAAACGCAAGACAGTGGACATGAAGAACAACACTTATTACCTTGCATCTAAAGGGTTTGCGGCACCCGAACTTTTTGGTTTATTGCCTCCAGATGAACGCACCGACATCTATGCGCTCGGTGCAACGCTGTTTTTCGTGGTTACTAAGCAAATTCCGACGAGAGAAGCGCTGGAATATTTTGAGCAGAATCCGGAAGATTGGCCGTCATCAAAAAAAATGCTGAACACGATCAAGAAATGTATGGCTTTTGACCCGGCGGAACGGTTTCAAAACATAAACGAGTTTGGATAAAATCAAGTGATCAGAGGGACCGACCCTTTGATCATTTTTTTTGTTTTCACATGTATCGGAGAGGGTATTGTTTTAACATAAACTTTATCAGGGAGGTCCCCATGTTTGAGATCAAACACAATGAAAACATGTTTTACATGGAAGATGAAGACGGAAAGCGTCTTGCAAAGATCACTTATTACTACGATGGAGACACGTGTATCGTCATTGAACATACAGTTGTGTCTGAGAAGTTGAAGGGGCAGGGGGTTGCACTAAAACTTGTAAACAGTGTCGTTGAGTTCGCTAGACGGAACCACCTAAAGATAAGACCTGAATGTTCATACGCAGTGAAAGTTCTTACCGGTGATGAGGCTTATAAAGATGTGCTTATGGAAACAAGCGAATGATAAGAAAATGATCAAGGGGTCCGACCCCCTGATCACCATGAAATGATCAAGGGGTCAGACCCCCTGATCACTATGAAAGGAGGGAAAACATGAAAGAAGAACCTAACAAAGCGATTGCCGCACTTGCTTATCTGCTATTTTTCTTGCCACTAATCGTGTGCAAAGACGATGAATTTGCCATGTACCACGCGAATCAAGGTTTGCTCCTACTCATTTTCGGTTGGGGGGGAAGTTTTATTTTAGGCATGATCCCAATTCTAGGATGGATATTATTG
>DMYC01000247.1 GCA_003482695.1 Clostridiales bacterium UBA8960 | reverse complement strand
GTGGAAGGAAAAGGAGAAGTGACCATTCGAGATCTCGTAAAAAACAGTTTGAGGATGAGACCGGATCGAATCGTAGTTGGTGAGGTGCGTTCTGGAGAGGCACTTGATATGCTACAGGCGATGAACACTGGCCACGATGGTTCCTTGACGACAGGTCACGCCAATTCACCTCGTGATATGCTTTCAAGACTTGAGACGATGGTGCTTATGTCAGGTATGAATTTACCGGTCAAAGCCATAAGGGACCAGATTTCATCTGCCGTAAATTTAATTGTGCAACAATCTAGGTTGATCAATGGGAGCAGGAAAATCACGTACATCACTGAAGTGCTTGGCATGGAAGGCGATGTGATTATTCTTCAAGATATATTTAAGTACGAACAAAAGGGTGTTGATGCAAAAGGCCAAGTCGTGGGTGATTTTATGTTTACAGGTATTATGCCAACTTGTCTAAAAGATCTTAGGGAGCAGGGCATTAATTTGTCGAATCAGGTGTTCAGTAATTTTTAGGCTGAAATTTTCTGTTTAAGTGGGTGGTTGTATGATTTATTTGATTTCGGGTCTATTTTTCATAAGTCTATTGATGTTTCTTTTTGGTGCGATGCGTATGATGACAGGAAAAGAGAATGTGATAGACAAACTTGCCCATTACGATGAAGATTATAATGTGACGAGCGATCGCAAGTTCGGACCTGTTGAAAAAAAAGGCCCCATTCAAAGGATCGCAAAAGCGATGGAACGTATGCCTTCAAGCGAAAAAAAACGTAAACGGAACCTCATGCAAATAAAGCAAGCAGATATTCCGTTAACGTATGAAGAAATATTTGTTGTGAAGATCATGGGTGCGACAAGCTTAAGCTTTCTGACATTCGCACTTTCCAGAAATATTGTACTGACACTTCTTGTGCTCGGGTTTATATGGTTGTTGCCGAAACTATTGATCAGCAGCCGTATCAAAAAGCGCGTTAAAGAGTTCGACGAACAGCTTAACGAAGGTCTTGTGATGATTTCCAATGCTTTAAAAGCAGGTTACTCATTTTTACAAGCGCTTGCTGTGGCGGCTGACGAAACACAGGATCCGTTTTCAAAAGAATTTAAAGGCTTGTTAAAAGAATTGAGTTTAGGCATTCCACTAGAAGATGGTTTGAGCAATTTGATGGAACGGATGCCTTCGGAAGACTTGAAGCTCATCGTGAATGCGATACTGATCCAAAAAGATGTCGGTGGCAATTTGTCTGAAATTCTTGAAAACATCGGTGAAACGATACGTGAAAGACAAAGAATCAAAAATGAAATTAACACTTTAACGGCACAAGGGCGTTTGTCAGGGATGATCATCATGGCGATGCCTGTCGTTCTAGGTCTTATGATTTATGTATTTAGCCCGGACTATATCATGGAATTGTTCAATACGCTACTTGGTAGAATCATGTTGGTTGTGGCTTTTATAAGTCAAATATTGGGCTGGATATTCATCAGAAAAATAGTCAATATCGATTTTTAAGGGGGCGAGACTATGCTATATGTTGCAACAGCTTCATTCTTTGCAGTCGTATTCTTGCTGCTCTTTGCCATATTCAACAAACTGTTCGGCAAGAAAATAAAAGTGGATGAACGGCTTGAATATATTGAGAAAATGGATGAAGTTGATCTTTTTGAAAGTGAGAAAAGTTTTGGCGAACGCGTCATTATTCCTTTTTTCAACTCAATGGGAAAGCGTTTTTTATCCTTTTCACCAGTTAAAACAAATAAAAGAAAAAGGCTTGAACTTGAACGGGCGGGTTATCTTAAAAATACGACCTTTGAACGGCTTGTCGCTAGGCGATTTATGACGACGATCGTCATAACAGCAGGCGTTGGACTGATCTTGACGCTACTTAACGTCCGTTTTGTTTTAGTGTTTTTCTTGTCGTTATGGGCTTTTATATTTGTTCAAATTGTCATTCGATTTACAACAAAAGCAGCCATTACATCGCGTAGTGGCCAAATGGTCAAAGAACTTCCTTATACGCTTGATTTGATTACCGTCAGCGTTGAGGCTGGGCTGTCGCTAGATGGTGCAATTGCACGTATCGTCAATAATATTCCAGGTGTACTTTCTGATGAGTTTGCAAAAACACTGAAAGAAATGAGGATGGGCATAGATAAAAAATCAGCCCTAAGAAGCATGTCCGAAAGATGTGATGTCAGAGATTTGTCCGTTTTGGTCAATGCGCTTATACAAGCGGATGAACTTGGCGTAAGTTTAGGCAAGGTACTAAGGATAGAAAGTTCTCAACTCAGAGAAAAAAGAAGACAAGTCGCTCGTGAAAAAGCGATGAAAGCGCCTGTAAAGATTCTGTTCCCATTGATCATGTTTATATTTCCAGCAATATTTGTCATCATTTTAGGACCAGCCGTTATACAAATGATAGAAATGTTCAGGTGAGGCAGTATGAAAATTATCAAAGTAGATACCATCAAACAAGCGGATACTTTTCTTAAAAGGCTTATAGGTTATATGTTTCAGAATAGACCAACAGACCGTGAAATCATGATCTTCAATAATTGCGATAGCATTCATACGTTCAATATGAAATTTAATATCGATGTTTTATTTTTAGATGAAGAGAATAGAGTGATCAAGAAATTTTTGTCGCTTCCCAAAGGGCGATTCCTCCCGCCTGTCAAAGGTGCTTCGAGAGTCATCGAAGCACCTGAGGGGCTTTTCATTCAAGTTGATGAAAACGAAATTGTTTCATTCGACTAAATGAGGGGGATCAAATGGTCCATTGGTTGTGAATGAGTGCAACAAGCTTCCAATCTCCAGAGACTTGTTCAAAGACAAGTATAAGGCTCGTCCAGTCCATACCACCATATTGAGGGTCGAATCCAGTAAAATGGAATTCGACAAAAGATGCAGATGGGTAAGCCGTTGCAACGTTGTTAAGTGAGTTGCCTTGTCCAATCGTGTTATTGATGCCAATCATGTGAGGATTTAAATAGTCTTCATCGTAAACAAAGGCATCCAAATAAGCGTCGAATGTGAGATTTAGAGGGTCACCAGAACCATCGTATTCACCCCATGTATAAATCGTGGTATCGCTAATGAGCGCTTGAAATGCACTTGCAGCAAATGAAAGATCCGTACTTGGATTGACATATGCATATGGCGTAAAACGAACGGGTGTCAAAGGGTGTGATAAGTTCGCCAGTGCAACCATATCTTTTGTGTCCAGTGCTTCTAAAACATCTAAAGATGTTGAAAGCAGGTTTCCACTTATTGATTGTTGCTGCTGATTTTCAAGTGATTTCAGTTTTTCTATGACTTGTGAGAGTTCCTCTGCTGTTTTGACAAGTTCAGCTTCTAAATTTGTTAATGCTTCAGATTGTGACTCAATCGTGCGCTCAAGAGTGGCTATTTGTTCATCGTTGTTCGTTTGAGTTTCTGTCGAATCGGTTGTCGATGAACATGCGGTAGAAATAATGAATACGAGCATCAATAGCACTATTAATATAAATTTTCTATTTGTCATAATAATCACCTCATTATTATTATACCACCACAGGAATTTGCTAATATTACATTTAAATGAATTTTCCTCTTGTCAGTGAATTTGTTTTATGTCATAATGATTAAGGTAAACATGCGAGATTAACTCAGAGGTAGAGTACTTCCTTGACGTGGAAGGAGTCGCGGGTTCGAATCCCCCATCTCGCACCATCGAAAGCCAAGAACATTCAAGTTCTTGGCTTTTTTTATTTTTATTCGCGTTATTTTAGGGTAAACTATGATTAGGTATGGTTTTAAAAGCCTAAAAAAGGAGAGGTGTTGGTCGAATGAAAAATGGAGATTATTTGAAGTATATGCCATTGGGAGAGCTCGGATTGGTTGTTATGGACAATTGTGAAATGATTGGAAAGTATATAGATGATCATATGTTGGAAATGAGACGTAATGCATTCGAGGAATCTTTTTTGCTACCGGATAGCTACATCATCAAGAAAAAAGAAATTCGTTTTTCAAATGGCGAAGGAAAAATATTTCTTGAAGAATCAGTGCGAGGCAAAGACATATACATTATCACAGATATCGGCAATTATAACATTTCTTACAAAATGTACGGTTTTGAAAACAGAAAAAGCCCTGACGACCATCTTCAAGATGTAAAACGTGTGCTTTCAGCAATGGCTGGTAAAGCGCGAAGAGTGACCCTTTTAATGCCTTTATTATATGCCTCTCGACAGCACAGTAGAAAAGGACGCGAGTCGTTAGACTGCGCTATGGCCCTACAGGAACTCGAAAAGTTGGGTGTTGATGATATTCTCACATTTGATGCGCATGATCCGACGATTCAAAACGCTGTGCCTCTTATTTCGTTCGAAAATTTATATCCAACGCTCGATATTGTGAAGCGCTTTATATCGGATGAGCAAGCGTTGTTTAAAGAACCTTCGAAAATGTTGATCGGAAGCCCGGACACAGGTGCCATGGATAGAGCCATATACTATTCAAGTGTACTCGGATTCGATATTGGCATGTTTTATAAAAGAAGGGATCATAGTAAAGTCGTTCGTGGTAAAAACCCGATCGTTCAACATGAATATATTGGCAAAGAAGTAAAAGGCAGCAACATTTTAATCGTTGATGACATGATTGCATCAGGTGAATCGGTATTTGATATCGCGATTGAACTTAAAAAAAGAGAGGCAAAAAAAATATTTGTCGCAACCACTTATGCGCTTTTTACAGAAGGTGTTGAAAAATTCAACCAGTTCTATGCGGAAGGTTTAATCGACAGAGTGTATACTACAAATTTATCTTATGTTCCTGAAACGGCAAGACAAGCACCATGGTTTGCAGAAGTTGATATGTCCGAATATATTGCTAGAATCATTAATCGCCTCAACTTTGATGTATCAATCAGCGATTTGATTGATACGAAGAAAAATATTAGTGATTTACTAAAACTACAAAAAATCATCCATAAAAGTTAAATAGAAAAACGAGGTGTAACCCACCTCGTTTTTTTAAAATCTAATGATACAGCCTGTAGCGTCGTCGATCAAATGTATCTTTTGCGAAAGCAATCGCTCAAAATCGGAAATATGATTAATGTGGTTCATATTTTTCTTAAACAATTCTATCATTTGTTCAAGTGTATAGTCGTAGTTTTCATATAAACCGTCTGTATATGTGATGATTTTTTGGATGCTCTTGTAGTTCATATAATATGATTTAACGTTTTCAAATTCAATCACGCCCATAATCATGTTGTTTGATGTCAATGATTCATGACGATGGTCGGTATAATGCACGAGTGCGTCGGGGTGTCCAGTGTTAATATACTTTACAGCATGATTAATGGTTTCGATCTCCATAAAAATGCCAGTTACATAAATATTGCTTTCGCTATCGTCTTGATTAAACTTAAATAGCATGCGATTGATGTCTTTGATGGTATCCTCAAAGACATCAATCGCATGCTATT
>DMYC01000234.1 GCA_003482695.1 Clostridiales bacterium UBA8960 | reverse complement strand
GACAGTGCCACTGTAAAAACGTTTTATAAGGAAAAAACACGCGTTAGACTGCAACCTGAAAATGCTGCGATGTCCCCTATTTATGTGGATGATGTAAAAATATTAGGACGTGTTAAAGGTGTTTTCAGAAAAATGTAAAGAGAATTTAAATAGACACGATGGCTTTTTCATCGGTTTGTTTTTTTGTTTTTGTTTATAAATAATTTAGTAATTAATTCCATTTAATTATGTTATTATCTTAATATGGGTATATATTATATGTATCGAGAAAAAAAATTCTGGAGGTTATTATGCAATATGTGCAAGACGTAATTTCTAAAATTAAATCGAAAAATTCTTATGAACAAGAATTTCTTCAAGCGATTGAAGAAGTCTATGAGTCTTTGATTCCGGTTTTGGAAAGACATCCTGAATACGTGAAGGCAAACATTTTAGACCGATTGAGCGAACCTGAAAGACAGATTATGTTTAGAGTGACCTGGATTGATGATCAAGGCGAAGTACAAGTGAATCGTGGATATCGTGTGCAGTTTAATGGTGCTATAGGTCCATACAAAGGTGGACTCCGTTTTCATCCAACAGTCTATTTGGGCATTATCAAGTTTTTAGGATTTGAGCAAATTTTTAAAAATGCATTAACGGGATTGCCTATTGGTGGTGGCAAAGGCGGTTCTGATTTTGATCCTAAGGGAAAATCAGACGCTGAAGTCATGAGATTTTGTCAAAGCTTTATGACAGAACTATATAGACATATTGGTCCAGATGTCGACGTGCCTGCTGGTGATATTGGTGTTGGTGCTAGAGAAATCGGATTTTTATATGGCCAATATCGACGAATTAAAGGCACTTTTGAAAATGGTGTATTGACCGGAAAAGGTTTATCATACGGCGGTTCACTCGCAAGAACTGAAGCGACCGGTTATGGACTTATGTATTTTGTAGAGGAAATGTTAAAGTTCAATGGCCAGTCAGTCGAAGGGAAACGCGTCGTCATATCCGGATCTGGTAATGTGGCAACCTATGCATGTCAAAAGGCAACACAATTAGGTGCAAAAGTCATTGCAATGTCAGATTCTGATGGATATGTGCATGATGAAGATGGCATAGATTTCGAAATCATTGAAGAAATCAAAGAAGTGAACCGAAAAAGAATAAGCAGCTATCTTGAACATAAACCAAATGCAACCTATACGAAAGGCTTTAAAGAGATATGGAGCATCCCGTGTGATATTGCATTGCCATGTGCAACTCAAAATGACATAGATGTGAATGAAGCGAAGATTCTCATTGAAAATGGTATTATTGCCGTAGGTGAAGGCGCAAATATGCCTTGTACAAATGAAGCCATCAAATACTTCTTATCAAAAGGGATATTGGTTGCTCCGGCAAAGGCTGCAAATGCAGGTGGTGTTGCAACTTCCGCACTTGAAATGAGTCAAAATTCCACGAGATACAGTTGGACATTTGAAACCGTGGATGCAAAACTTAAGGAAATTATGATCAGCATTCATCAAAATTCAGAACGCGCCGCTAAAGAATACGGGTTTGGATACAATCTAGTCGCAGGTGCAAATATCGCCGGATTCTTAAGAGTGGCTGAAGCAATGATGGCTCAAGGGGTCTACTAGAATTATAATTATAAAATAGAAAAGCCCGATTGTTCTTCACTCAAGACAATCGGGCTTTTATTATATTCTCGCGACACCGGAGTCAATCGCTGCTTTGTATACGGCTTTTGCAACTTCATCCCCTATGGCTTTGTTTAGTGCAGATGGGATGATCATAGATTCGCATAATTCATCCTCCCCAACGAGATTCGCGATCGCTCTGACAGCAGCAATCTTCATCGCCTCATTGATATCAGAAGCCCTGGCATCAAGTGCTCCCCTAAAAATACCTGGAAAAGCAAGGACGTTATTGATTTGATTTGGAAAATCCGATCGACCAGTACCTACGATTCTCGCGCCAGCCTCAAGTGCTAAATCCGGCATGATTTCAGGATCGGGATTTGCCATGGCAAAAACGATGGCATCTGTATTCATCGACCTTACCATGTCCCCATCGACAGCATCTTTTGATGAAACACCTATAAAAACATCTGCACCGATCATAGCATCCCTCAAAGTGCCTTCGTGGCACTCTGGATTTGTAATCAAAGCGATTTCATCTTGGACCCAATTTTTTTGAGGTGCATTTCTACGGATGATGCCTTTTCGATCACAAGAGAGTATGTTTTTTACACCGATGTCTACAAGCATTCTCGCGATTGCATTGCCAGCAGAACCAGCGCCGTTTATTACGATTTTTATCTGATCTATTTTTTTATCGACAATTTTAAGTGCGTTTATAAGTGCCGCACAAACGACAATAGCCGTGCCGTGTTGGTCGTCGTGAAACACGGGAATATCGAGCATCGATTTGAGCTTACGCTCAACTTCAACACATCTTGGTGATGAAATATCTTCGAGGTTTATACCGCCAAATACGGATGAAATCTGAACAACTGTGTTCACAATCGTATCAACTTCTTGGGACTCAATACAAATTGGAAATGCATCTACATTTGCAAACGCTTTAAATAAAATGGCTTTTCCTTCCATGACAGGTATTGCAGCTTTTGCGCCAATATTGCCTAGACCCAGCACGGCAGATCCGTCAGAGACAACGGCTACCATATTGGATTTGGATGTGTATTTGTAAACATCATCTGGGTTTTGTGCGATTTTACGACATGGCTCAGCGACTCCAGGTGTGTATGCGGTGGACAAATCATCCCTTGTCTCAAGCTTGACTTTGCTGACCACTTCGATCTTTCCCTTGGCACTTTCGTGTAGCAATA
>DMYC01000232.1 GCA_003482695.1 Clostridiales bacterium UBA8960 | reverse complement strand
CGCTTCAAAAAATGAGGACTGGTCTGGTCGTTGCTTGAATCCTTCCTGTCCGTCCGGTCCAGCATTTGGCATTCTTTCGATGCTGCCTACGACGATGCCGCCATCCTTGATTTCAATCGGGTATTTATAAAGTTCAAAACTGATGCCGTCATCCAGTGATTCCCTAATTTCATGGCCTGTGGCTGGCATATCGTCAAAGCCTTTTCGATAGATGATGGTTACTTTCTCTACGCCATTTCGAATCGCGCTTCTTGCGGCATCAAATGCCACATTTCCAGCGCCGATGACCGCGACGTTTTTTCCCAACCTATACGTTTCCGGTGATTTGAGGTAGTCGATGGCATAATGCACATGCCCGAGCGTTTCGCCTTTTATGGTTAAAGGTTTTGGGTTCCATACGCCAGTGCCGATGAATGCGGCTTTATATCCATCTTGGAAAAGCCTGTCGAGCGTAATGACTGGACCGATCAACGTGTTCGGACGGATTTTGACGCCGGCTTCGATGAGTTTGACTTCAATTTGATCGACAATGGTGTTCGAAAGCCTGTATTCGGGGATGCCGTACCTGAGTACGCCTCCGATTTTGTTATGCGCTTCGAATATTGTCACATCGTAGCCTTTTTTTGCCAAGATAAAAGAAATGGTAAGACCTGCTGGACCGCCGCCGATGATTGCGATGCGGCCTTTATCTTTTTTTGAGGGTTCGAGCGTCTGGTGCTCAAAGAACGCCATAGAGATTTCTTCTTCTATTTTATGGAATTCTATCGGGTCGCCTTTGATGCCTAGGATGCAATTTCCCTTACACTGTTCTTCGTGTACACAGACTTTGGAACAGACAAGAGAAAGCGGGTTGTTGTCAAATAAGAGTTGGCCAGCTTCTTCAATTTTGCCTTCTTTATAAAGTTTAACCACTTCTGGGATGGGCGTATTTATAGGACAATGCGTTTGGCATTTTGGATTCTTGCATAACAGACATCGGTTGGCTTCTTGAGTGTTGAGTATAACCATGTTTCCTCCTTGATTTCGGCAGATCAGAATGATCAGGGGGTCCGACCCCTTGATCACTAAGTTTAACTTGTTTTCTAAACATATTCTTTATATACTAACTTATGTAAGTGAATTAAACAAGTGATTTAAGCACTATTTTCGAAAGAAGGGATGCAATTTGAATAGGTTACTCAGAACTTACCTGCCATTCACAAAAGGTGTCGTTCAGGGATTCATGGCTTATCGGGCGAACTTTTACGTGTATATATTGGGCGACATGTTTCAAACAGTCGTTCTCCTTTATATATGGTTCGCGATTTTTAGCAGTGCGAGTGGCAACACCATACAAGGCTTTACATTCGACGACATGATTGGTTATGTCGTCATGAGTACACTTACGAGTTTGCTCATCGCAAATGACGTTCACTGGGACATCGCCCAAGATGTGCAGTCTGGAAGTATTGCCATGAACTTGATTAAACCCGTAAACTACCAAGTGCTCAAATTTTTCTTTGCACTTGGTAACATCTTTATCAATTTAACGTTTTTATTCTTGCCGCTTTGGGGCGGATATACGATTTACGATTATTTTGCAAACGGTGCCCTTCCCGATTTGTCGATGTTGCTTTTCTACATCGCAAGTGTGTGTCTAAGTGCGCTGATTCTGTTTTATATCAACTTTCTTTTCGGACTTGCGGCATTTTTTGTTGAGTACGTTTTCGGATTTATATTTGCAAAAGAAGCGATTATGCGTCTTTCATCCGGACAGTTGATTCCCCTGGCCTTCTTCCCCGCCGGAATTCTGGCAGCCTTTAAATTTATGCCGTTTGCCGGGCTCGTGTACACGCCGACGATGATTTATCTCGGAAAGTACGCAGGTGATGATATGCTCTTTCACATCGCCATTCAAGGCACATGGGTACTTCTTCTAGCGGGTGTGACCCAGATGATTTGGCTGCGGGCAGTAAAACGCCTCACGATTTTGGGAGGTTGACATGGAAAGGCTAAAACGACTCAAATGGTATTTTAATCTCTATGGTATGTTTTTAAGTCAATATTTAAAAGCGCTCATGCATTCACGAACGGACTTTTTCATAGGCTTTTTAGCGTTTTTCATGATCCAATTCGGTGGGATCGCTTTTATCGCACTGGTCTTTGGGCAAATACCGGATTTACTCGGTTGGACCTTTTATGACCTTTTGTTCATCTATGGTTTTGCCAATATCCCACGCGGCCTCGACCATATGTTTACCGATTATCTATGGTTGCTTGCCGGCAATGTAATCGTTCACGGTGAGTTTGACCGTTACCTGCTCAGGCCGATACATCCTCTATTTCAAATCGTGGCTCAAAAGTTTCAACCTGATGGCATCGGAGAGGTGATCATCGGTGTGCTCTTGGTGGTTTATGCCTCCACTAAAGGTGGGATCGTCTTTACACCCGATAAAATTTTCATCTTTGTTGTGATGCTTATTTTTTCTACACTGATCTATACGAGCATCAAACTTTTCCTCGCGTCTTTGGCCTTTTGGTTAAAACGCAGCCAATCCATTTTGTTCATGTTCTACCAAATGAGTGATTTTGCTAAATATCCACTCGAGATTTATCACAAATTCATTAGGACATTCATCACTTATGTTGTGCCATTTGCGCTGACGGCTTATATTCCCGCTTCATTTTTCCTCGGAACATCCACTTTGTTTGAAAGTTTGGGAACGATGATTATTGTTACCATCATCGCCCTCACTATAGGACTTGTGACTTTCCATCAAGGTATGAAGCAATATGAGAGCGTAGGCAACTAAAAGTTGGTTTGGAGGAATATTATGGAACAAATAGTGGACAAAGACACTTATATGATCGAAGCACATGGTCTGACGAAGACCTTTAAGACATACAAAAAAGGAAAAGGTCTCAGAGGCACCATCAAAACGTTGTTTAAGAGAGAAGTCGTGGAAATTCCTGCTGTAAAAAGCGTTTCTTTCGGTATTAAACGCGGAGAAATTATTGGATACATCGGGGCAAATGGCGCTGGCAAATCGACGACCATCAAGATGATGACTGGAATCCTAACGCCCAGTGACGGATATGTCAAGGTGGATGGTCGCATTCCTTATCAAATGCGCCAAGAAAATGCTAAGCATATCGGTGTGGTCTTTGGACAGAAGACACAGTTGTGGTGGGATCTGCCTGTTGGCGAAACGTTTGCGATTCTCAAAGAAATATATCAAGTTCCCGATGTTTTTTATGCATCGCAAATGCAATATTTCGATGAGATTTTTGAACTCTCAGAGTTCATGAACCAAACGGTCCGAACATTGTCGCTTGGGCAAAGGATGCGTGCCGATTTAGCCGCTTCCATGCTTCATAACCCGAAAGTCCTCTTTTTGGACGAACCCACCATAGGTCTTGATGTGATGGTCAAGGAGCGCATACGTAAAGCCATTAAAGATATGAATGCGAAATATGGCACGACCATCGTTCTAACCACGCATGACATGAGCGACATTGAAGAGTTGTGTCATCGCATTATCATCATCGATAAAGGTGAACTGCTTTATGACGGTGGCATCGATAAAATTCGAAGGGATTTCGGTTTTGAACGTAAAATCATCTTTGACCTCAGGTATGATGATGAAAATGAAATCCTTGAGCAGTTAAAGGGTCTTGGCTCTCTGATTGAAGGCAGCGATGCAAACACGCTGTCATACGATTTGGCCAACAATCAGCTCACCGTACAGTTCAACCGAAATCACATCAGCATTTCTAGTATCATGAATGTGATTTTACAAAGGTTCAACGTCCTCGATTTTTCTGTTCAAGATATGGATATTGAAGCGATCGTAAAGAAATTTTAAGCAAGTTAAAGGCCTTTGAACTTAGCGCTAAATGCGGCTATGCTTCAAGGGCCTTTTTTTGTCCGTTATTTGCTAGGGTAGGATGATATGCCACCTTTTACGTTGACGATTTTCTTAAATCCATTTTTACTGAGTATTCTAGCCGCTCTCAAACTTCTGCTTCCAGATGCGCACATCAAGACGACCGTGTTATCCGCATGAAGCTCAGATGCCCTCTTGTTTAGTTGGTCAAGTGGAATATTCATGAATCCTTTGACCTTCCTACCACTAAATTCACTAGGGGTTCTGACGTCTACGAAATGTCTTTTTATCGATTTGTCCCTTATAAGTGTATCAAGGTCTCTTCCAGATATGTTCTCCACTTTGGGTGCTGTGGCTTTGTTGATTATAACTAAAACAATGTAGGCAGCGGTAATCGCTAATAAAATTTCCATGATTCATGACTCCTCAAGCTTTTGTTTTACCCCCTTGATGAGGGGGTATGTTTTATATTAGCATGTTCTTTATGAGTTGGCAAGCAAAAAACCAGGGGGTCGGACCCCCTGATCACTTTCTCCTCTATTTCTTACGTTTCGCCATCATGTTCGCTAAATACTTTGACCTAATCTGTTCATTTGCCAATATTTGCTTAGCCGGTGGCAAATTGAGGATGGCTGTCAGGATGCTTGCCATCATGCGGTGTGATGCGAGGGCATTGTTATCAAAAATAAGATTTGGGAGCATTCCCTTGTCAATGGCCATCAAAACAACCCTATGTGCTGTATTGACCGGCGTGATGACTCTTGCATCCCGCTTTTCGAGATGAAGCGCATCAAACGCACAGTTTCTGACACATACGCCACAACCGAGGCACATTTCCTCGATTAGCTCAAGTTCATCATTTTTCAGTTCAAGGGCATCTACCGGGCAGACTGCGACACACTTGCCGCACGACACGCAACTTGATGGCAAAACGACAGGAATATACGCGGTTGTCGCAATCGTTTGAGTGGTTCCAAACCTCTTGGCCGCAAGCAAGGCTTCACAGCAGCAACCACAGCAATTGCAAATGAACGCAACTTCATTTTGCACATTCTCGCCCACCTGTACGAGGTTGTTTGAATAGGCCACTTCGAGCAGCTCTAGACATTCTTTGGCATCAATACGCCTCGCATAATTCGATCTTATGAGTGAGTCGGCAGTGTTTCCAAACGTCATACAGATATCCATCGGAGCGTCACAGTTCT
>DMYC01000149.1 GCA_003482695.1 Clostridiales bacterium UBA8960 | reverse complement strand
CACACCGCCTCCTCAGATACCCTCATCGCAAGAAGCGACTCTGAATATGAATCTCTGAGTTGATCGATCGGCTTAACTGAACCTAGTCCAATTCTGACACGCATCTTAAATCGTTCCATAATCGTTTGAACGAGATTAATCCAAAAAAGGCGATCCACCTCTCCTTCCACATATGCAAAAACGCGGTTTAAAAAAGGGTTACTCACGATTGCTGGTCTGTGGTATTTGATGTGCGTCTTCAAATAATCGGCACAATCATATAATTTTTTGTTGTAATGGCTTAATTCGGCTGCATCCGTTTCAGATGCAAGTTTATCAAACTCGATGTTGAGAACTGCACCTCGCTCAAGTGGAATTTCAAGTATTTCTCTATACTGAGGCATATACTTTAAAATATTCCGGTTCAGCAACAACGAGTTGAAAAAGTTGGCTTCCACCAATTGAATGGATTGGTAATACCGTTCAATATTATCCAGCTCCTTATTGCGTTTTTCTTCTTCCATGTCCACTTTTTCAGATACTTGTGAAATCAGTTCAATCAATTTACTTTTGGTAAGTGGCTTTAGGACGTAGTCCTCAACACCGTATTTGACCGCTTCCTTCGCAAATTCAAAATGATCATGTGCGGATACAATGATGATTTTCACAACTTTATCCACTTTTCGAATGCGTTCAATAAACTCAATGCCATTCATACCAGGCATTTTTATGTCCGTCATGATAATGTTCGGCCTAAAATGTTCGACCTTAATAAGACCTTCTCGACTATTTCGCGCCGTTTCAATTTGAATCCCTTTAAATTGACTCATCAATACTTGCGATACCGATTCCAGCACGATGGCTTCATCATCCACTACGAGCACTCTCAACATGTTGTTATATCCTTCCTTGGTAATGTGATGACCACTTTCGTAAAATGTTTGGGCTCACTGTCAAAATGCATGATGTGATCGACCGAGAAGAAATGTTTCAATCTTTCGTAAACATTTCCAAGTCCAAGACCCGTTGTATGGCCGCCTCTTTCAGACATTTTCCTGAAATCGCCCTCATTTAGTCGATGTAGATCACTGATTTTGATGCCTTCACCATTGTCGACAATTTCTATCCTGACAAAATCGCCCTCTACACTCGCCACGATCTGAATATGCCCGGTTTCCATCTTGTTCTTAAAGCCATGAATCAATGCGTTTTCAATAATCGGTTGAAGGATCAAAGGAGGCATCTCGATCAATGCCGCATTTTCATCGAGTTCAAAATCGAAAACGATTTGTGAGCCAAAACGAACGCGCATCAATTCATAGTACTTTTGCGCATTGTCAAACTCATCTCTCAAAGTCACTTTGTTTTGAAGACTCTGAATGTTATATCTGAAGAGCGAGGATAAAACCTCTAAAAATCGCCCCGTGCGTTCCGCATCTTCTATTATGGCCAATTGCATGCCCGCATTTAACGTATTGAATAGGAAATGAGGATTGATTTGAGACTGAAGCGCCATAAGTTCAGCTTCATTTAAAGAATTTTGCATTTTAAGTTTTTCAGTTTCGGACACACGTAACTTGTTTTCAGTATCGACCTTGTCTTCAAGTTCAGAGATATACTCCTGAATATGTGAAGCCATCTCATAAAAAGTATCCTTAAGCAGTTCCGCTTCTTTAAAATGATTGCCTTTGACGCGTTCCACCCTGTAGATCCCTTTTGAAATATCTTCCGCCTGTCTGCTCAACTCGACGATTGGGCTTGTGACATTGGTGGAGAAGGTGAATACAAACAGCACACTTAACACAATCAATAAAATGACAATCAACGCGACATTCATTTGAATTTCCTCAAACTGCTTAGTGAGTTGTTGATAGTTCTCGAGATTGACACCAAAATCCACTTCTTCTAGATGTGCGACTTTCATGTCGATAAAACCACTGATTTTAAGAAGGTCACTATACGCTGTCAAATAGGCTTCCGTGTTTCGCCCTCGCTTATATTCTATCGCTTTTTCCGAAATTTCAAGATACGACGTCAGCAACTTACTGATATTGTTCATTTGCAAACTCTTGGCGTACGGACTTGCTTCATTCTCCACCATATCTACGACATCACTTAGTTGGGTGTAGTAATCCAAATACTGAACAAAATTGTCCGAACTCTTAGATGCGAGGTAGAGTTCAAGATTTGACTCAAACTCAGCCATATCTGACTTCATTTCCTTGAGCATGATACTTGTTGTAAACATTTCATTGATTTGTCCGTTGACTTTGAACGTCACATAGAACGTATAAATAAACCCTGATAAAAAACAGAGCAGAATGACAAGTATAAACGTGAACACCTTACGCTTCAATGTATTGTGAAAAAATATGTCTTTCAACTCTTTCATAAACGCTCCTCATCAAAATCGCTCTAATCGCCAATCGTTTCAAAAGGCACATTCACATAAGTCGAAACGCGTTCACCTGCGATTACCTTAATGAGATAATTTGCAGCTAATGATCCGATCTCGAAGTAATCCTCCACGATGCTCGACGTTATTAATTGTTTCTCTATGCCATCCACGATTTCGGCTGTATCACCACTTGCGATAATTTTGACTTCTCCCACTTTGTTGCGATCGACGAGCACTCTCAAAATTCGATTGACATCGACTGGGTCTGTGCATATCAATACATCTACGATCAGGTTTTCATCGAGCAACTCGTCCATCAAAAGTTCTGCTCTCTTCTCGTGGGAATACTTAATTGTGGTCAACTCTATGCCCTCGATTTTAGAGACGATATCTTGTATGCCGTTGACGAAGTTGTTTGTCGCGATTGCGTTTGAGTCGACATATTCGCTTCCTAAAATGACGCCAATATTGCCTGAGCCGTTGATTGCATTTACACTAAGGTTTGCTGCATGTCTACCCAAATTGAATTTATTTGTGCCGACATAGACGTCCCTCAGAGAATCGGGGATGTCACTTCCTACAGCAACAACCGTTACACCGCTTGCTTTCAATCTTTCAATGCCCTGTGACACTTCACTGCTCCCGCCTATGCGTAAAATGACACCATCCACTTCGGTCAAAACGATCATATCTATTATCTCATCAAATGATAAGTCGTTCACTTTATATACTTCAAACAAGGCATCCATTTCATCAACTGTGGCCGTCACACCTGCTATGAACTTCTCATATGCATACGATCCCGTATCATCTGTTATGATTGCCAAATGATATTTAACCTTATCAAAATCATCCGTTTCAAAAAGCTTCACTTGATTGATTTTATTAAACGATACGATACTTAGTGACAAAAGTGCCATAACGATGACGATTTCAGTTATTCGAATCAAGAGTTTCATAGAGGACCACTTTCTAAAAGATATTATAACATTTATTATAATTGAGACTGCCCGAGAATACAAATTTACTGCAAAAAAAAGAGCGAATAATCGCTCCTTTGTACTTAGTATGATTGATTGTCCATTAGCAATTCCTGTAAAAACGGCGTCATATTATCAATTTCAATTTCATCTAAATTGCACCATTTCGTACAAATCAAGTCCTCATCATCCAGTTTTGGCATCAACGATTTAATATGCTTCAGCTTTACCTTGAATATGAACCCAACGAGATGAAGTGAAATCTTCACACCTTCATCATCCACATAATTGACTAAAACAGAATCCGATTTTATAAAACTCTGATCTAATATCTCTAGCCCCGTTTCTTCGAGTATTTCGCGTATCAACGTCGTTTCTGGCGCTTCTCCAAATTCAATTATACCACCTGGCAAATCCCAAATCCCTTTAAAAGGCCCTTTTGATTTTTGTACGAGCAATATCTGATTGGCTTCGACGATCATACCGTAAACTGCGAATTTTTGTATCCTTTGAACCATAAAAACCTCACTATTATCGTTTTTTTATCACATTAATATTCTACCCAAACTTTTGACACCTAAAACTTATTCAAACCATATCTGAATTTCTCTTTCTGCTGACGCCAATGAATCAGAGCCATGCACGCAGTTCTCTGTAACGTCCGATGCATAACGCCCCCTAATCGATCCACTTTCAGCTAGGCAAGGATTGGTATTGCCATTTAAGATTCTTACCATTTCAATCGCGTTTGCCCCACTTAACGCCATCGCGACAACAGGACCGCTTTTCATAAAATCAAGGAGTCGATTATAAAAAGGTTTCTGGCTGTGAATCGCGTAATGCGCTTTCAACTTTTCATCTTCCGCATAAATCATCTTCATTTTTTCAATGATTAAGCCCTTTCCTTCATATGTTTTTATGATTTCCCCGACCAACTGTCTTTTCACTGCATCAGGCTTTATTAGAACAAGTGTCTTCTCAATCAACATAGTGCCTCCCAAATGCATTGTAAACCGTTTTAATTTTACCGGTTGACAATTGCGTTTTATTTTATTATAATCACTCTTGTAAACTCAATCAAAGGAGAACTTCATGAAAACGAAATCAATGATATTAACCGCACTATTTGCATCGATAACAGCAGTCATGGCATTGCTGCCAGCCATCCCGCTACCTTTTTCACCTGTTCCGATCACCTTTCAAGTACTAGGTGTTTTCTTGGCTGGTGCTATACTAGGGTCAAAGCTCGGTTTTCTTTCTCAAGTGGTCTATTTATGTTTAGGCGCGATTGGATTGCCAGTATTTGCAGGTGGCAGTGGTGGATTCTCAGTAATCATCGGACCAACTGGAGGGTATTTAATCGGATTCACTATTGCGGCATTTATCATAGGCTGGCTTATTGAAGCTGGCGAACTGAATAAAATCGATAAAAAAGTCGCTTATTTTCTCGCTTTCTTTGCTGGCATCGCATCCATCTATGTTATTGGAACCTTACAGCTGGCTTATGTACTCAATTTAGATTTAATGAAAGCCTTTAGTATAGGCAGTTTGCCATATCTGCCACTAGACGCTTTAAAAATAATCATCGCTTTTATGATCGCAATCCCAACGCGTTCGAGACTGAAATTTGCTAAACTAATCTAGCATCATGCTTTATAGGATAGGGCTGCTTTTTAAAGCAGCCCTATAACTTTAGCCCTTTGCTTAAATTCATGGCGCTTTTTTCATAATACGCATGTGCTTTCGCTTCATCACACATCTGGGCAAGTTGGTAGGTCATTTCCGCTATTGAAAGGTTTGCAGTAAGCGCACTTCTCGTTCTGCTAATTTCTTCCACATCGTTATCGATTATGGCATTCAATAGACGCACTCTTTCTGATGCCAAATCTTTAAAATGGTTGGGAACATAAGACAGCGCCTTTTCGACGTTTGATTTCAACCGTTCATCCCTTGTTAAAAGACACAAGTAATAAAGGCGCCAAAACTCATAATCTCTTTTAAAGTGGTACTTTTCAAGCTGATCTTTCATAAATACCCGCTCATCGGTATAGTAAGTCTCGATCATCATCAATAATCGAAAAGGTTCAGAAATGCTGCTTTCCGAAAAAGCATTTTTTCTCAATCGGTTCATTTCTTTCTGATACCCTTCACGATCGGCACAGACAAACAACTTTCTAAGTGCACCATAAAAACGCCTGTTTGCCTCTCTTCTCTCAAAGACAAACAACCCCAAAACAGCAAGTGCAGTCAATAAGACGCCTAGTACCCATTTCCCAACAATCAATTGACTTGTTGCCGTTAGAAAAAGCAACCCAAAAAAGATTGCTTTACTCGTCCGACTCATTGAATTTTGCTGAGAATTTCTTGTTCTCTCATTTTGATTTCCGTGATTACTTCGCTGTAAGGCTTCAAGAAATTCGTGTATTTGCCTATAACGCCATTCAGCAAGTAATGCATATCAATTATATCCACATCTCGAATCATCGAACGGCTTGCCGTTAATAAAAATCGATCCATCTTAGGCGAATCTTTCATCAACTTGCGATATAAATACTCAGAAACTTTTTTATCATGAACATCAAGTAGCGAGTAGTATAGCTTTAAGTCGTTATTGCCATAGTATTTAAAAATGACTTCTCTCAACTTTGAATGCCCTTGATCGGTTTTTATTTGTCTGAGCGCAAGCATGTCATATTTAAGTTTTCGGTACGTCATATCTAAATTCTTAAACTTGATGTTAATTTCATTTTCTTCATTGATGTCTAAAATATCTCTTTCATTAAAAATTCTTTGATAATTATTCTTTAGGAATTCTTCTCCAAGTAATGAGATTAAGTAGCTGATGATCGCATTTGACTCGATTCCCTTTTGAATCATGAGTGCGCCAGAGCCTAAAAATACAACTTTCGCATAGTAAACATCGCTATCGTTGAAATTATGCGCATAACATTCAATAATATCCGATATGACATCTGTGGACAACTCCGAAGCGAGGAGCGAAACAAACAAGTGGAATGTCTTATCGACATTATACAAATACGACTCAGTTATCGCATCGATATTTTTTTGCTTTGCAACTTCATTCGCTTTGCTGACGAGTTTAATGTAGTTGATCAGCCTAAACTTGTCTGTTATCGGCAAAGACTTGATACGCGATAGTTCAAAAGTATTCTCAAAATAATCTGTGATGTGATCATATTTGTTTATCATGCCAGCCTCCTACTTTTCTTGTTCTACGGGTATGAATGCCATCTTAGGTTGATTACAGGTTGGACATCTCCAGTCCTCTGGTAGGTCTTCAAACGATGTGCCTTTTGGAATATCGTGCATCCAATCACCTCTCTCAGGCTTGTAGACGTAACTGCATACCGTACATTGATAGTGTCCCATAATGCCCTCCATTGTTAAAACATTCTCAAAATCTAGAAAAACTAAATTCTCCCTCATTATCATTATATCACGTGAATTTGTAAATTGTACCCTGTAAAAAATCAAAAAGTGTTTTTAACAAAAAATAGGGTACATAATGATATAACGAAATGAATTGGGAGGAAAATATGCTAAAAATTTATACAAGAACAGGCGATAGTGGCGAAACAAGTCTATACGATGGCGCTAGAGTCCCGAAAGATTCCATTAGGGTTGAAAGCTATGGCACTATTGATGAATTGAACTCAACTTTAGGTTTAGCAAGACAATACTGTAAAGATGAAGAAATCGTCGAAATACTCCTCAAAATACAACGTTCACTGTTTAATGTCGCAGGTGAACTCGCCACAACTGTCGGTGATTCATTTCCAGAAAAAGTGACGGATTCGGATGTTAAATGGCTAGAAGACACCATCGATAAATATCTCGACTTAATGAATCGCAATGAAGTCTTTCAATTTATCATCCCTGGAAGCAATCTTTTCAGCGCTGCCCTTCACGTTTCACGAACCGTTTGCCGCAGAGCCGAAAGAAGAATATTGTCACTCAATGAAGATGCACAAGTTCGATCATCGCTTATAAAATACATCAACAGACTATCAGATGCACTATATGCGATGGCAAGATATTCAGAGACAGAGCTCATAAGAGTCGAATTTAAAAAATAACACGATATCATTCGCAAATAACTGACGAAGGAGGACACTATGGAACGTTTGAAAGGTTTGCTTTTTGGTGCTTTCGTCGGTGATGCGTACGCCTTAGGATTGCATTGGGTTTACGACACAGACAAGATAAAACTTGAAGCCGATAAACTTGAAGGCTATATGTCCCCTTTGAAAGACAGTTTTCATCAAGGAAAAAGAAAGGGAGAATTTACGCATTACGGCGATCAAAGCCTACTACTGTTAAAAAGCATCTCCACCAATCACGGATTCGAACTGGATCTCTTCAAAACGCATTGGGTGACGTATATGTCAAAATATGAAGGTTACATGGACCATGCTAGTAAAGAGTCATTGGTCATGCTCGACAATGGCACACATTCAGGATCATCATCCGATGAACTTGGTGGTTTTTCTAGAGTGGCACCTCTCATTTTTTATCATTTCGACGACCCTGATTTGTTTAAACTTGTGGAAAAACACACTAGACTCACACACAATAACGATACGCTTGTTCTTTTTGGTCGGTTTATTACGGAGTTGACCCTTGAACTCATTATAGGAAAACCGCTCATAGAGTCTATCGAAAATTTAGTGCTTGAATATCCTTTTGTTAAGAAGTTTTATGACAAACTCATCCATCGATTGGATGAAGATACCACTGAAGTCATAAAAGATGTCGGGCAAAGTTGTTCCTGTCAATTTGCTTTTCCATCTACGCTTTACTTGATGCA
>DMYC01000123.1 GCA_003482695.1 Clostridiales bacterium UBA8960 | reverse complement strand
TACTGCGTCTCCTTCTTCGAAGAACAGCTTAAGGAGAACACCTTCATGAATGCCTTCACCGATGTCTGCAAATTTTACATGAAACATAAGTTACCTCCTAAAATTCGAGTACCGATCTCAGCTCGCTCACGATATAGTCTACTTCTGGTACATAGTGATGTTCCCCTTTTGGAAGTGGAACAATCGTATCATTGCTCGAAATACGTTTTGGTGGTGCTTCAAGATATAAAAATGCACCTTCGTTAACGGTGGTAATCAGCTCAGCGCCTGGACCATATGTTGTCGCCGCTTCGTGAACCACTGCAAAACGGCCCGTCTTCTGAACCGAACTGATAATCGTTTCTTTATCGATCGGCGAAATGGTTCTTAGGTCGATCAGTTCGATGCTATGGCCCTCTTTTTCAAGGATATCAATGGCCTTTTGTGTTTCTCTCACCATCGCACCCCAAGCGACGACTGTCAGGTTTGAACCTTCTTTGACGACTTTTGCTTTTCCGATCGGAATCGTATAATATTCCTCAGGCACTTCTTGTTTAAACGCGCGGTAAATCCGTTTCGGTTCCATGAAAATGACTGGATCCGGATCTGCAATAGCCGCTAATAGTAAGCCTTTCGCGTCATACGGCGTCGATGGCACAACTACCTTAAGGCCTGCTGTGTGTGCGAACAAAACCTCTAAACTTTCAGAGTGATGCTCAAGCGCTCTTACGCCGCCACCATATGGCATTCTGATCACCATAGGAACGGTATATAAACCACGCGTACGATTTCTCATGCGCGCTGCATGTGTCACGATTTGGTTGAAACCAGGGAACATAAAACCCGAAAACTGTATTTCCACGACGGGTTTTAAGCCATTGATCGCCATCCCGATGCCGGAACCTATGATGGAGGATTCAGCCAAAATACTGTCGAAACATCTTTCTGCCCCATATTTTGCTTGAAGGCCCTTGGTTGCTCTAAACACACCGCCTTCAAATCCTACGTCTTCGCCGAAAACGACGACATTTGTATCTTTATCCATTGCCACATCAAGGGCATTGGTTACTGCTTCCACTAGATTGAGTACTAACATTTATTTTCCCTCCTTCGCGTAAAATGCCTTTTTCGCTTGATACTGCGCTTCAAGGATCGGCGTTCTTTCAGCATAGGTATAATCAAATGTGTCTTCAAGCGGTGTTAAACCTGATTTCTCCACATTTTCAAAAGTCTCTTTTACAAATTTTCCGCGCTCTTCTGAATATTCTTCCTCTTTGGCTTCATCCCAAATGCCTTTCGCGATCATATATTTACGTAGGCGGTCGATTGGGTCTTTGTCTTTCCAAGCTTCCACTTCACTATTATCCCTATAAACAGTCGGATCATCAGAAGTCGTATGTGCACCCATTCGATAGGTATAGGCTTCAATTAAAGTCGGCCCTTCACCTTTTCTTGCACGATCCACCGCTTCTTTCGTCACTGCATACATGGCAAAAATATCGTTGCCATCCACTTGGATGCCTGGAATGCCATATGCGAGTGCCTTTTGCGCGATCGTTCCCGACTTGGTTTGGATCTTTCTACGGGTTGAGATGGCAAACTGGTTGTTTTGTACGATGAATACATTTGCAAGGTTCGCAACTGCAGAGAAATTTAGCGCTTCGTGGAAATCGCCTTGTGATGTGCCACCATCGCCTACATAGGCAACCGCAACATCATCAAGTCCTCTGTGTCGCGCTGCATAAGCGAGTCCAGTGGCATGTTGCATCTGAGATGCAATAGGGACAGAAATCGGCAAAATTCGAACATCATCAGGCATGTGCATGCCTTGTTCATTTCCGAACCAGTATAAGAAAATTTTCTCAAGTGGTGCACCTTTGTAAAGCCATACGCCTAATTCACGAAATGAAGGTGCAACCCAATCCGTTTGTCTAATCGCTGCAGCCGAGCCGACTTGAGTCGCTTCTTGACCTAGGTTTGGTGCATAAGTTAGCATACGCCCTTGACGTTGATATTGAAGTGTTTTTTCGTCGATTACTCTGCTGAATCGCATTGTTTTGTACATCCTGATCAGTTCCTCATCGGAAAGCTCAGGCATCCACTCGGGTTTTACGACATTACCGTCCTTGTCCATAATTTGAATCATTTCGTCTTTTAACGGATCAAGATTCTCTAAAAACATAGTTTCCTCCTTAAAAAATGGAATTTATATCGCCATTTGGCATTACCTTCCCCCCAGCAATCTCATAGACATGGCCTTCTTCTGCTATATACGTGAAGTTTGGGGTCTCCCCAAAAATCCACGCCCAAGACGCATGTTTCTCGATTAAACGCTGAGCAGTCGGTTCGTGTGCGGTTAGGACATCTTGAACGCTAAGAACATCCACTTCATATTTACAGTGTTCGTAAAATACGTCCACTATGGCATTCACGACGTCAGATACCATAAGATTTGGAACGAGATCTTTTAGATTAATCACAGGGCTCGATACCGATTCAATACTTCTGCCTTCTTTGAAACGCCTTTTAAACGTCTCATCCTTGACCTTCAGACTTTGCCAAAGCACATCCAAATCTGCATCTACCAGAAGTGTGCCATGGTGCAATCGCCTCATGCCTTTCATAAAAAAAGCACTCCCAGAAACTTTATACCCATCTACAGTCAAATCTTTTCTTTTTGATGTCGACAATATGACACCGAGTCTTTTCACAGCCTCCATGATGATGTCAAAATGCTGCTTCTCATCATAAATACTGTGTTTTTCGATGAATGCGTAGTTCAGGTTCCCATGATCATGATACACCGTGCCCCCTCCAGATATTCTTCTGAGCAACTTGATGCCATGATCATCCGCAAACTTCACATCCACTTCACGCCAAGGGTTTTGATTCCTTCCAAACACGACAGAAGGTTCATTTACCCAAAGAAAAAGAATCTGTTCATAACCTGAATACGTCGTGAATAGAATCTCTTCAGCAGCATGATTTACATATGGGTCTTTTTTGTCTGATATGACGATGAGTCTCTTTTTCATAATCTCTCCAATAATTCTCATTGGTATTTGTTAACGATATACCCTAGAAGCGAACCGCCTAATCACTGTTGAGAACTATTCTCAAAAAGTTAACAAATGAAGCTAAAAAAAGCCTGATTCCATTTAAGGTAATCAGACTATGGGAGAAAGCTATTTAAAAATGTTGCCGAGAACAAGTTCGCCTCGACGAAACTCGGTTTGAGCCGTCGCCAAGAAATAAGAGACATCGGAAACCACTGCATCAGAATTTTGACCAAGTACCATAAAAAAGACATAATCGCCAAACTTGGTCACTTTTGACGCCTGAATCTTGGCAAACTTTGCGCTGTCGCCACGATATTCGTCGCTTAGCCTTTGCCTATGTGTCTCCAGAACGTTCACGATGCCATCAGATTTGCCTTTTTTAGCCTTTATTCCGATGAACACATCCACATGCGTGCGCATCATGGCGGATTCGGCTATATAGTCTTCAACATCATCCATTTGGATGCCGTATACGTTCTTTAGCACTTCTGTATCTATTTCCTTACTTGGTATGTAAAAGTCACCATACTCCGCTTTCACCGCCGCATGGGCTTGATAGAGAAGTGAAGAAGTCTCTTTGTTCAGTTTCAACCAACTGGCGTAACCCAAAATGCCAATCGCGATTACGAGACATGTGTTCCTAATCATCTGTCTTTTCATAACAACCTCAAAATTAAGCAATAAAAACAAATAAGCTATCTACTCACTAAGACGTAACCCGTGCTAAAAAAGTTCCATATTTATAAAAAAATCCCCTCGTGAGTCACGAGGGGGGACAAAAGCTTATATGAAGGTTATAAGTTAACGTTTAAATCTGCGTTTAAGTGTTAATCCGAATAAGCTGATTACCGATCCAACACCATAATACACTTCAGCTGGAAGTTGACCAGTTTGAGGTAATGCGGATCCAAGAGGTACATCTTCTTCAAGTACGATTTCTTCTTCGAATTCAGGATCATCATAGATGATGTCTAAATCGATCATTTGTGGTTCGAAAATTTGGTCTAAATCAATTGGTGGTCCAAGTGGAGGCTCTTCTTCAGTAATCACTTCTGTAGGAGGCTCTGTTGTTGCTTCAGTTGTTGATTCAGTTGTTGCTTCTGTTGTTGCTTCAGTTGTTGCTTCTGTTGTTGCTTCTGTTGTTGCTTCTGTTGTTGCTTCTGTTGTTGCTTCTGTTGTTGCTTCTGTTGTTGCCTCTGTTGTTGCTTCTGTTGTCGCTTCTGTTGTTGACTCAACAACCTGGAAGTAGAATGTTACATGACTGATTTCTGGAAGATTGTCATTACCAACTCCTGGTCCTCTCAACATATCATCGCCAAGAGATCCATTGCCTGGATATTCGTATAAATTACCACCGTTACCAGCTTTTACGAATACGTATTTAACAGGTATGTTAGATGACCATTCTAAATGTTTCTTTCCATTTGTAAATGTGACTTCAACTTCAAGTTCGTCCTTTGAATAATCCCCATTATTTGGAGGATCAATTTTTAACCATTTGTAACCTAATATTGATGGGTCATTTCCTGCGACTTCCGTCGGGGTTACCGATGCTGCAAATGCACTCATGCTACTTCCAAATGTAAGTAATGCGATTAGTGCGATAGCTCCTATTTTCTTAAAATTCCCTTTCATATGATTCTCCTCTCTTTAAACGATTGTCTAAAGAAAGGTCGGTTGCACTATTTGCTC
>DMYC01000044.1 GCA_003482695.1 Clostridiales bacterium UBA8960 | reverse complement strand
CACGTTCATTATAATTCATCCTTAAACCTCCAGCTTTAGTTAAATGAAATCAACTTTGATTTATAAAGTGCGTCGAGTGATTTGATCACGCCAAATTTTGAATGTTCATATGTGAGACCACCTTGAAAATAAGCGATATACGGCTCTCTGATGGGTGCATCTGCACTGAGTTCAATAGAAGAGCCCTGCACAAAAGCACCTGCTGCCATGATGACGTCACTACTATAACCAGGCATTGCCCATGGCTCAGGTGAAACAAAACTGTCGATTGGCGAAGCGGATTGAATGCCTCGACAAAATGCAATAACCTTATCTGCTGTACCAAATTCAACCGCTTGAATAATGTCGCTTCGCGATTCGTCTGGCTCAGGATTCACTCTATATCCCAGTGTTTGGTATGTTTTTGAACAAAGTATCGCGCCTTTTAGTGCGCCTGATACGACTTTTGGTGCCATAAAAAGCCCTTGAAGGATCGGTCTGGTCTGTCCAAAAGTCAGGCCACATTCTTTTCCGATTCCGGGAGATGTCAGACGTCCGGCAACTTGTTCAATAAGCGCTGATCTGCCTACGATATACCCCCCGCTTAGTGCGAGACCGCCACCGGGATTCTTTATGAGGCTACCTGCCATCAGGTCAGCACCAACATCAGTGGGTTCAAGATATTCGAGAAACTCTCCGTAACAGTTGTCCACCATAACGATGCATGCCTTATTGATCTCTTTGACAAATTTAATGACCGTTTCTATTTCTGCGATCGTCATGCCCCTTCTCCACGAGTACCCAGCGGAACGTTGTATATAGATGACATCCGTTTGGTCTGTCATCGAAGCTTTTATACTGGCATAATCAAATGAACCATCATCAAGTAGAGGCACTTCATCGTAAACGACTCCGATGTCCATAAGATTCAGTGCATTTGATGGGGATAAACCAATCACTTTCTCAAGCGTGTCATATGGGCGTCCAGTTATACTCAACATGCGATGGCGTGGCCTTAAAACACCTGTCAACATCAATGTGAGTGCATGTGTCCCTGAAACGATAATGGGCCTTACGATGGCGTCTTCAGTGTTAAACACCATACGATAAACATTTTCCACAGCTTCTCGACCAATATCATCATATCCATATCCTGTGTTCCAGTTAAAATGAATGTCAGAAAGTTTGTTGACCTGCATGGCATGTAGTACTTTTAATTGATTGTATTCGGCAATCGAGTCAATTTCTGAAAACTGTTCACTTATGCCTCTTTCACAGGACTCAACAAATCTTACAACAGACTCGTCGACGCCCAGTTTGGTATAGTAGCTGTATTTATTTAACATGGAGCCCCCTATTTCAATATGTTTATTGCACCGATCAACATCGGAATAATTTGTTTCTTTCGGGAAACGATCGTATCGATGAACGTCCCTTGCTCCACTGTTTTGTTGAAAGCGGTGCTTAAAAGTCGGTCGTGTCTACATTCAAATAATGTGTAAGAACCTTCCTTGATGATATCTGTGACAAGCATCAAAGTCAGATAATGGTCGCGATCATCATGGACGCTTTGAATAAGCTTCAAATACGCGTCTTTGTGTGTGATGATTTCCTCAAAATTCAGTGTAAACACTTGTGAGACGCCAAGTTTATACCCTTCAACAACAAATTCTTTATAATCGTTATAGAAGACTTCCGTTTCACTTCTGCCTTCAAGCGAAGTGCCACATTTGAACATTTCTAGTGCATACTTTTGAAGTTCGACTTCAGCAATTTCAGTCAATGCATTGATGGCATGTTCATCAAAGTAGGTCGTCGTTGGAGACTTCATGAAAAGTGTGTCTGAAACGATGCCTGAAAGCATAAGCCCAGCAATATCTTTGGGAATGTCAATTTGCGCTTCTTTAAACATCTGATAAATAATCGTATTTGTGCTGCCTACTGGCATGTTTCTAAATGAAATCGGCAAAGCCGTGTTGATATCCCCTATTTTGTGATGGTCGATGACTTCAAGAACATTGGCTTCAATCAATCCTAGAGCGGACTGTGCGTACTCGTTATGATCCACGAGAATGACGTTTTTCTTGCTCGGATTTAAGAAATGGGTTCTTCCGATGATTCCCAAATACTTGCCTTGTTCGTCCGTAATCGGAAACTTCGAGTGTCTTGAACTTTGAATCATCTCTTTACAGTTTTCAAGGTATTCATTTTCTTTAAACTTCATGATGCGTTCAACTTTCATGATCGTGCTGATGAAATTGGTTTGGTTGATCAGCTTTGAAGTCGAATAGGTGTCATAACTCGTTCTTATGATATTGACACCTTTGACCTTTGCTTTTTCGATCAACTTCTCCGGTATTTCTAAATCGCCTGTAATGATAATCAGCTGAGCGCCTATAAAAATGGCGTGCTCTATAATGTCAAAACGGTCTCCCGTAATCACGATCGAATCAGGCTCAATTCGCTGTTGCCTGATGATGGTGCTATCGTGAAAGGCGGTAATGACGATATGCCCGTTCACATCGCTGTGCGCATAATTGAGTATCTCGGCATTCAAGTCATTTTTTATGTTGTAAAATGTGGTGTGGATGGCGTGGTAGTCGCCATTTATGGCATTCATCGCGATGTCTTTCATCGTAACGATGCCGATGAGATATCGCTCTGAATCTACGATGGGCAATGTTCTTATTTTATGTGCATTCATGTGATTGTAAGCTTTAAGTATTGAGTTTGAAGGTTCAAGTGGCAAAATGCGGTCGTAGTCCAGATCCTTAAGTTGAATCTTCACATTGTCAATGTAACGCGGTTCAGGTACATTGAAATAATCCAAAACAAAATGTGCCTCTTTCGGCATTTCGCCCAGCATACACGGTTCAGTCCGGTAGCCTAATGCATTTTTTAGATAGGACAATGCAATCGCTGAAGTAACACTGTCCGTGTCAGGATTTTTATGACCAAATATGAGTATTTTATCTTCCATTTCACTCGCCCCTTTCGCTATTTCATCAAACATTATAACACAAAAAAGGATGCATAAGCATCCTCAATCATTTAAATCACAAGACTATTATCAATATTTAACATTAAACAGCCACTGTGTCCAGCACGAGCGTGATCATTTCGCCAAAAGTCTTTTCGCGTTCTTCGGCGCTTGTCTCTTCATGTGTCACAAGTGAATCGCTTACAGTAAGCACACAAAGTGCTTTTGCGTTATATTTAGCAGCCAATGTGTAAAGCTCGGCCGCTTCCATCTCAACCGCAAGAATATTATAGTCCACGAGTTTTTCATTTCGATTAGAGTTATAGTCATCATAAAAACTGTCTTCTGATAAGATATTGCCAACATGAACATTCATTCCCTGCTTTAGCGCAGTCATATAGGTGCTATGCAACAATTCGAAATTTGCCAGTGGTGCATAATTCACAAGACCAAAACGTCTGCTGTTCATATTGCTTGAAGTGCTTGCACCCTGAGCAAGTATGATGTCTCGAATTTTTACATCGGCTTGCATCGCGCCGCAAGAACCGACTCGAATCAATTTTTTAACATCGTAAAATCTCAACAACTCGTTGACGTAAATAGAAAGTGAAGGCATGCCCATGCCAGTTCCTTGAACAGAGACGCGAACACCTTTATAAGTGCCGGTGTAACCGTACATCCCTCTCACTTGATTATAACAGACCGGATTTTCCAAAAATGTCTCGGCTATATATTTAGCCCTTAGCGGGTCACCAGGCAATAATACGATATCCGCGATATCTCCCAATTTTGCGTTTATATGTGTGCTCAATTTTACACCTCCAAATTTTTTCATTATCATTATATCAGAATTTTCATGCGAGTGCCATGTAAGGAAAGCATAGGTTTTTTGACAATCATGAGTATTATACCCACAAAAATTTATAAAAACCTCCCATATTGATCATTTATATCAATTTGAGAGGTTTCCATGACTTTAACTATTTCATTTTTTCATTGGCAGAAGCCAACATGAGTTTTATGCGATTGATTTGATTGACTTCACTAGCGCCTGGGTCATAGTCGATGGCAACGATGTTCGACTTAGGATAACTGTGTTTAAGTTCTTTGATCATCCCTTTCCCTGTAATGTGATTTGGCAAACAAGCAAATGGCTGCATACAGACGATGTTATCAACGCCGCTGTGAATAAGTTCAACCATTTCTGCAGTTAAAAACCATCCTTCACCCGTTTGGTTACAGAGTGACAAGTGTGGCTCAGCAAGTTCGCCTAGCGCCTTGATATGCTTAGGAGGCTCGAAACGCTTGCTGCGCATCAGCGATTTCGTGATTGGTTTTCGGTAATATTCAAGCGTGGCGATAAGCACTTCGCTGATGATACGTCCCTTTAAAGAGCCGGATAGAAACTTGTTTTTTATGACGCTGTTGTATGCTGTGTATGCGAAGAAATCGACTAAATCAGGCATTACAGCCTCAGCGCCTTC
>DMYC01000190.1 GCA_003482695.1 Clostridiales bacterium UBA8960 | reverse complement strand
GCATTGCCTTTGGTGATTCATTTGCCATCGCATGAGATAACTCCATTAATTCCGAATCTGCGGATTGCCTTCAGAGGGATGTTGACGCCACCTCGCGCAGGCAATTCGAACACATACGTTGTTTATGATGCCAAATCCCCCTCTGGGCGATCTCAACTCGACAAATACGGTGTGGATGAAAACACTATGACATAAAAAAATAATAACAGCAGAGAAAGAAAAGTATTTAAACCTTTTTCATCTCTGCTGCTGATTGATAATTATTGACTATGTTATAGACAGTCCAGCTAGGTGGTCGTATTGTGCAGTATGCTTTTGCCTTCCCGAGGATGTGTATGCAAAACCTCGAGGCGAGGACGCTTGCCTGCAGAGGGATGTTGGCACATTCTTGGGAAGGCAATAGGCTACCAAATAAACGGCAACATTCCCTTAAAACCTTTTCCGCTTCGACGAAGGAGGAATATTAAGCTCATCGCGATATTTCGCCACTGTTCGTCTTGATATGTTGATGCCCGCCTTCACGAGTTCATCTGCAATATACTGGTCACTAAGCGGTTTTTTTGGATTTTCTTTTTCAATCATGTCTTTCATGACCGATTTGACACTTTCTGACGAAACGCCTTCTCCGCTGGCTCCTTTAACACCACTTTGGAAGAAATATTTAATCTCAAATAAACCGTTCGGACACTGCATGTACTTTCCATTCACCGCTCGGCTTACAGTCGATTCATGTACTTCAATTTCGTCGGCGATGTCTTTGAGATTGAGGGGTCTTAGGTATAGCATGCCCTTTTCAAAAAAATCCACTTGATATTCAATGATCGCTTTACATACGCGATAAATCGTATTGCGCCTTTGCTCAATGCTTTTGATAATGCGTAGTGCAGACTGTAAATTCTTTGATAGATACTCGTTTGTCATGGAATCTTTGTTGAACTGGTGAAGCATACTCTTATAGAACCCATTGATTTGTAGTCTGGGCGATGCGCTTTCGTTGACTGTCACGATATATTCATCTTTGACTTTTTCAACATAAACATCCGGAATGACGTATCGCACATCTCTACTTGAGCTAAATGAACGGCCCGGTTTCGGCTCTAACGTTTTTATATAATCATATGCTTGCTGAATGCGCTCGGCAGTCTCTCCGATTTTCTTTGCGATCTGAACAAATTTCTTCTCGCTTAATTCCTCTAGATGGTTCGTCACAAGCAACTCTTCAAGGCTTTCTTCGAACCCTTGCTGATACATCTGTATCAACAAACATTCTTTAATGTTTCTCGCGCCTACTCCAGGCGGATCGAAAGTTTGAATGAATCTAACCAGTTGTTCGATTTCATCATTCGATCGATTAAAAATGAGAACCGCTTCTTCGTTTCTCATTTGCAGATAGCCATTGTCATCAATATTTTCAATAATATATTCGCAAATTTTCACAACGTCATCTTCAAGCTTGGAAAGCTTCAACTGCAAATCCAAGTAATCTTTTAACGTCTCCTCATCAGCGACGAAATTATCATAGTTGATTTCAGAATCTGTATTATAAGTTGTCGTCATCATGGGTCTGGATTCGTCAAAATAGTTGATCATATCTTCCCAGTCGACTTCTTTGTGATCGCCTTTATCTAGATCATATTCAAACTCTTGTTCTTGCTTATCAACATGACTCTCTTCTTCGGTTTCAGAAGTCAGCCTTTCGAGAATGGGATTGTTCAGCAGCTCCTCATTGATAAACTCATTGAGTTCCAATGCGTTGAATTGTAATATTTCAATAGCTTGTTTCAGCTCAGGTGTCATGATTAGTTTTTGAGTTTGAACCAAGTTTAAATTAAAATTCATCTTCATTATGGATACCATCTCATCCTAATCTAATTGATCGCCAAGTTCCACGATGGGTTGACCATCATGGTACATAATAACGTTATCATTATACCAAATCCTCAAAAATAATGATAGTTCTTACTGAAAAAATAGAAATGCCCCTGAATGCTTTTGACATTCAGAGGCATTATTCTTGCATATTATCGTTTACTCACATCATACGGTTCGCCTGCCGCTTTCGGACCAACCGAACTGTTGGAGAAAAGGACAAGGGCAAGTAGTGTCACCACATAAGGGAATGTATTTAAGAATATGTTTGGAACATTTTGAAGCGATGGTATAATGACAGACATGTTCGCAACTGTCATCGCAATTCCAAAGAACACGGATGCACCCAGTATGCCAAATGGCTTCCATTTACCGAATATAAGCGCTGCAAGCGCAAGGAACCCAAGACCGTTGAACGTAAGCTGCGAGAACTCCTTTGCATAAGTCATAATGACGATGCCGCCTCCAAGACCCGCTAGTGCACCTGAAACCAATACGCCTATATAACGCATTTTTTTGACGCTGACGCCCATGGAATCTGCAGATTGTGGATTTTCACCACAAGCTCTTAATCTTAATCCAAACCGTGTTTTATAAAGTAAAAACCAACTGACCAATATAATCGCCAAAACCACATAAGTCGTAATATATACTTTGCTAAAAAACAGAGGGCCAATAATCGGTATATCGCTTAAAATCGGAATATCTGACTTAATGAAAAACCTTTTGATTTGAACGTTTGAACTTCCAGTCAACCAACGTGCCATGTAGACCGTGATGGCCATCGAGAACATGTTGATCGCCGTTCCACTGATGACTTGATTTGCATTCATCGAAACACTGGCGAATGCGTGGAAGAATGACAATAGCGTTCCTGCCAACACTGCTGCGAGCAGCGCAAACCATATAGTTGAAGGGCCTAATACACTTTGAAAAGTAACGGTGAACATCGCGGCAGCAAATGCACCGACGCCCATCAAACCTTCAAGTCCTATATTAACTACACCACTTCTTTCACTGTACAACCCACCTAGCGAAATGATCAATAAAGGTGCCGTATAAGCAAGCGATAAAGGAATAATACTCGTTATCATATCCCACATTATTTTTCACCTCCATCCGATGAATCTTGTGCTGTTTCAATCACTGGGGTTGGAACCGTCTTTACTCTTACTGTAAACTGTATGAGTTTTCTAATCAACAGCGTTGCAGCAGCAAAGAAAATAATAACCGCCATAATGATTTGAACGAGTTCGTTCGGCACTTTGGTAGCCGCTTGCATGAAGCCTTTGCCTGCATTCATGACACCAAATAGCAAAGCTGAAAGAACAACCCCAAAAGGTGTGTTCACCCCTAATAGCGCAACGGCGATTCCGTCAAAGCCAAGCGTTGGAAGTTCCCCGATTTTAACGTTATTGGTGTATCCAAGATAAAATGTCGCACCTGCCAAACCTGCAAGCGCACCTGAAATCATCATGGATAAAACGATGTTTCTGTTGACGTGGATTCCTGCATATTTTGCAGCTTCTTTATTCAAGCCAACGGCTTTAAGTTCATAACCAAATGTCGTTTTTTCGAGTATAAACCATACGGCAATCGCCGCAAAAATGGCAATAAATATGCCTAAATTCATAGATGAACCATTAAACAGATCAGTAAGCCACGGAACCCTTAAACTCGCCGTGCTTTTAATCGTGGCAGACTCCGTATCATAACGTCCCTTTATATAAGCTGGCACGAAATAATACACCGTCCAGACGGCAATCCAGTTCATCATAATCGACGAAACGACTTCATGCACATTAAATTTGGCTTTTAACAAACCTGGAATCATTCCCCATAATGCACCCATTAGCATCGCTGCAGTCACCGCAAGTGGCATATGGATTATTTTTGGAAGGTCCAATGTGATGCCGATGAATACCGCGACAAAACCACCCATTAATAGTTGTCCAGAAGCACCGATATTGAATAGACCGGTTCTCATACCGAAAGCGACAGCAAGTCCTGTTAGCGTGAGCGATGTTGCAAGTACAAATGTTTCACCTAAACGGCGAATGTCGCCATATAAACCCGCACCTTGGAATAGCTTGGAATAAGCCTCAATCGGATTGAAACCAGAGGCAATCATGACGATCGCGCCAATAATGAATCCTAGTATGACAGACAGAAAAGGGATGACTTTATTTTGGTTTTTCTCTATCGACAAATATGCTCTAATTTTACGCACCCTTCACCCCTCCTTTTGCTGAACCAGCCATCAGAAGTCCTAATTGGTTCTCGTTCGTGTTTGCTGTTTCATCAACATCGACGATGCTTCCTTCATAGATGACGCCGACACGATCCGAAACGTTCAGTATTTCGTCAAGCTCAAAAGATACTAACAGAACAGCTTTGCCTTTATCGCGTTCTGCTATTAATCGCCCGTGAATATACTCTATCGCACCGACGTCCAATCCACGTGTTGGTTGTGAAGCAATGAGGAGTGATGGTGAACGGTCCACTTCTCTGGCGATAATCGCCTTTTGCTGGTTGCCTCCAGACATACTTCTAACAGGTGTGATCGCACCTTGACCAGATCTGACGTCAAACTCTTGAATCAATCGATCCGTATACGTTTTGATGTTATCCTTATTTAATAGCCCATTGCTTGAAAAAGGCTCTTTATAATACGTTTGCAAAACCATATTCTCGCCAAGGTTGTAATCGAGTACTAAGCCGTGCTTGTGTCGATCTTCAGGAATATGACCGATTCCCGATTCTGTCTTATGTCGAACAGACAACTTGGTGATGTCTACGCCATTGAGTTCCACGATACCAGACTCGATGTTGCGAAGTCCTGTAATCGCTTCGATCAACTCTTTCTGTCCATTGCCGTCGATCCCTGCAATTCCAAATATTTCACCCGCTCTAACATCGAGGTTCAAGCTTCGGACAGCAGGTAATTTTCTATTATCCAGAACGTTCAACCCCGTTACTTTTAGTACGGTCTCTTTGGCTTTTGCTTCTTTTTTATCGACTTTGAAGTTGACTTCACGTCCAACCATGAGTCTTGCCATTTCATGTTCAGGCGTGTCTTTTAGCTCAACGGTATCAATATAGCGGCCTTTTCTGAGCACCGTACAGCGGTCTGCAACTTCTTTGATTTCTTTCAACTTATGCGTGATTAAGACGATCGACTTGCCTTCTGCCTTTAAACGTTTCATGATGCTCATAAGCTCATGGATTTCTTGCGGCGTCAAAACGGCTGTTGGCTCATCAAAAATCAAAATATCGGCATTTCTATAAAGCATTTTTAGAATTTCAACACGTTGTTGCATACCCACTGATATGTCTTGAATCAACGCATATGGGTCAACACTTAGTCCATACTGATCTGAAAGTTCTTTAATCCTCTTTGCGGCTTTGTTGATGTCCAAATGAATCCCTTTTGTCGGTTCAAGTCCTAGTATGATGTTTTCTGTCACGGAAAACACTTCAACCAATTTAAAATGTTGATGAACCATTCCGATTCCAAGTTCATTCGCAACATTTGGGTTGGTTATTTTCACTTCTTTTTCATTTACAATAATCTTGCCCGCTTCAGGTTGGTACATACCAAAAAGAACAGACATCAGCGTTGATTTACCTGCGCCATTTTCACCGAGCAACGCGTGTATTTCGCCTTTTCTAACTTGCAATGTTACATTGTCATTCGCAACAATCCCAGGAAACTCTTTGCGAATATTGAGCATTTCAATAACATATCCCATTGTATCACCCAACCTTAGCTTTATTTATGAAGAGATAAAATCTCTAATCGTCAATACACTATGATTTAATATTTATATATATAAAAAAAATATGCTGGAATAATTAGTTGTATTATGAGTCCATGACTTACTTATATGATCTATTTTTGCGAGCAAATATCTATAACCGGAAACAAGAGCAACAAAATGATTTAGAAAGGATTACTGAGAAGTACTCAGTAATCCTTCATTTCAGACAAAACTATTTTAAATATGCATCCAACTCTTCTTGTGTTGCAGGAACTTTGAAGGTGCCATCTAATACGGCTTTCTTAGCTTCTTCAACTTTTGTTACTGTTTCTGCACTTAAGTTAGGATTTTCTTTTGGAATACCAACAGCGCCATCAGCAAGTGACATTGTAATTTTTTGTCCGCCTGGGAATTTATCGCCTAATTTAGCATCGATATAATCATAAGCAGCAACGTCAACGCCTTTCATAGCAGATGTAAGTGTAACAGACTTGTCACTATCCGCTGATAATCTTCCAGCTTCGTATTGGTCAGCGTCAACGCCGATAACCCATACGTTTTGACCATTAGTTGCTCTCTCGATTGCTTCAGAGAAAACACCAACGCCTACGCCGCCAGCAGCGTGGAAAATCGTGTCGATGCCTTTATCGTACATACCAGAAGCGATTTGTTGTCCGCCCGCTACGTTGTTGAATGAACCTTCGTAAAGGTAATCCACGATTTCAGCATTTGTTCCGAAGTTATCATTAGCGTACTTAACGCCTGCTTGATAGCCCCAACCAAATCTTTGTACTGGAGGAATTTCCATACCACCAACGAAACCAAGTTTTCCAGTTTCAGTTGAAAGTGCTGCAGCAACACCCACTAAGAAACCAGCTTCATGCTCGTTGAAGAATACTGAAACAACATTCTCGCCAATTTTGAATTGTGTGTAGTCTTCAGAATGTGGCTCGCCATCAATTAAGATGAAAGTCGTATCAGGAAATTGATCTTGTGCTTTGTAAATCGCTGTTTCAAATTTGAAACCAGGTGTTACGATGATTTGGTAACCATTGTCAACAAGGTCAGAAATCGCATTGATGTAATCTGTTTCTGATTCGTTGTCAGGTTGTTGGTATGATGTTTCGATCGTACCTTTATCCGCTTCGTAACGCTTGATACCTTCCCATGTACCTTGGTTGAACGATTTATCGTCAATCGTACCTGAGTCAGTAACCATACCTACTTTAGTTTTTTCAGTGTCGTTTGCTTTTGCACAGCCAGCTACCATTAATCCGACAAGCATAACAACGAGCACCAAAGCAAGAACTCTTTTACTCATTTAATGTTTCCTCCTCTTAATTTAGAATTTTGCCCGAATAATACTTATTCTACAAATACTAAAAAAATCCTTCTTTTATTATGGAGAATTGCTATATTATTTGAGCCCTTCCTTCACCATTATATCCAATTTAGGTGAAATTAATCATTATATTAAATTAATAAAATAATTATTGTTTTTATACACTTACAACAGTTTTTTGTCCATTTATTTGTATGATTACTCCAAAAGAAAAAGCAAGAGCTTACAAAATCGACAAATTCGACCCGTAATGGCTCTTGCTCACTATTATTCTATCACTATAAATGCGTTTCGATTAGCGCTTTTATGCCTTCGGCATTTGCGGAATCCTTTGTGCATTCGCCCATTCTGGTGCCATCTTTATAAAGCACGACCGTCGGCAATCCTAAAACACGTTGACTTATCGCAAGTCTGCGTTCCTTCGATGTGTTCAGTTTACCGAATGTGGCTTTCCCGTCGTATTCCGAAGCAATCGACTCGAAATCAGGCATTAGCGCTTTGCATGGCTCACATCCTTCGCCCCAAAAATCGACGACGACTATTCCAGAAGCCTTCAGTACTTCGTTTTCAAAGTTGTCCTTATCTAAATCGAGCATGTCCATTTCCCCCTATTCCATCAATGAATCAACATATTTTTCTGCTTGAACGGCCGCTATTGCACCATCAGCAGTTGCTGTAACCACTTGTCTAAGCGATTTGGCTCTGATGTCTCCTGCTGCAAATACACCAGGTATACCCGTTTGCATGAGTTCATCGGTTTTGATATAACCGGTTGAGTCAAGTGTAACGATCCCTTTTACGAGGTCTGTCTCGGGTATATAACCGACAAATACGAAGATGCCCATCAAACCATCGTTAGGATCTGCCATGATTTCAGTACACTCACCTGTAACAAAGTTCTCTAGTTCGACACCACTCACCATGCCTTCGCCGATTATGCGTTTTGCGCCTGAATTCATGATAAACTCTATTTTTGGATTTTTTTGAGCTTTTTCGATGATGGATTTTGCCGCTCTATAAGCATCACGCCTGTGAACGATGGTCACTTTCTTAGCAAAACGCGTGATGAAAATGGCCTCTTCAAGTGCCGTGTCACCGCCACCAAAAACCATAACATCCAAATCGGTGAAAAACTCTCCATCAC
>DMYC01000010.1 GCA_003482695.1 Clostridiales bacterium UBA8960 | reverse complement strand
ATTTCTTTTGTGAAATTCATTCTACTGATATTCACCCCTTCCAAATCGCCAACACCATCCATTTCATTAGAAAAAAACGAGTGGGTTGCACTTGTTATTTTTGCTTCGCTTTGTCTATTTTTAGGCACAGCCGGCAAACCAATCAGTCAATATGTGTTACATCAAACACTTGAAATATCTGTTACAACACATTTGCTTAAATGGCCATCCTATTTGCTGAATTATGCATTTTGTTTCGGCGTTTATCATTTTTATATTAAGAAAAGTGTCTTGTTCAAACGGTTACGTACGGTTGAACTCTCATTTAACAGCATCAATATCGCGATTGTCACATTCTTCTTTTTCACATTGACTTATCTCAATGCTCAATAAAAAACGGCATTTCACTTGGCTATGTTGCCAGCTGAAATGCCGTTCGTTTTAAGTTAATTTCTAAAGAAAGTGACGCCAACAGCACCTTCGCCTGCATGTGTGCCAACCACAGATCCGATTTCAATTTCATGAATCTTGCCGATTTGGAATGTTGCGTTAAGCAAATTGGTGAGGTCAGCTGCTTTCTCTTGACTGTTCGCATGTGCAACTGCCATTTCATCGATCACTTTACTTGGAAACGCCTTTTCAAGTTGCTCGATCATCCAAGCAGTCCCCTTCTTAGAACCTCTTGCTTTTTCAGCCACGTTGACAAGCCCTTCTTTTACTTCAATAATTGGTTTAAGATTCAGCATGTTACCGATTACGGCTTTCCCTGCTGACAGTCTACCACCTTTTTTCAGATTTTCAAGCGTATCAAGCATACCATACAGTTGAGATTGCTCAATCAACTTGCTTGCACTTTCTTGAATTTGCTCTATTGAAAAACCTTCATCGATCATCTTCTTAATCCTAATGACCATAAGCCCTAACGCAAAACTGGTTGTGCGGCTATCAATCAAATGAATGTTTTCATTTTCGAGCATATCTTTTGCTACAACTGCTGAATTATATGTTCCACTAAGTGCAGACGATAAAAATATGCCAAGCACCTTGTTGCCTGCCTCAAGTTCTTTTGAAAACAATTCGTAAAATTCGCCTGGATTGACCTGTGAAGTCGTCGGCAACTCTTTTGAACCTCTCATCAACTCGTAAAATTCAGGGTTTGTCAAATCCACTTTATCAACATACTCCTTGTCTTTGAAAAGCACCTTCAGGGGTGCAAAAAGTATGCCCTGCTCAGCTAAGAACTTTGGATGTAAATCGCATGTGCTGTCTGTAATCAATGTAATTTTCATAATACACCTCATTTTTATTTTATTTGATTTTCAATTTTTTTGAGTTTCAAACTAAATCTGTAAAAAAATTTTGATCTACTCGAGATACTTTTGATTAAAATATGCCGTCATTTTTTCAAGTGCTCTGATCAACACATCCCCTTCTTCAGGATTCAAAACGGATAGAGTGAAATTGATCATTTCTTTATGGAATGCACTATGATGCATAAAGGCCTCTTGACCAAGGTCCGTTAGACAAATAAGCACGACACGGCGATCTGTTTCACTGCGTACACGAGACACATACCCTTTCTTAACGAGGTTGTTCATCGCTATCGTCAGAGTGCCCACCGTTACATCGAGTTTTGTGGCAATCGTCGACATCGTAAGTGTGGCATCATATCCGATCGCCTCGATTACATGAAGTTCACCCAAGGTCAAATTTTTATATGGACCCTTTTTTAACGCTTTTTCCTCAATATTCAAGATTTGATTGAACATTACAACCAAAAGATGATTCAACACTTCTTTTTTAGGTTCCATGCTCACCTCGCATAATTACTTTGATATTCAAAGTATTTACTGAAATTATACGCATTTTACACCAAAATGTCAAGATTTTCGCGTTTTCATAAAAAAAGCCGTCATAATGATCGCTACAGGGAAAGAAAACCAATTCAAAAATGCAAACGCAGCATAATCGACGGCACTGACCCCAGTGATCGCAAGCACGATGAGCGCATTTACATTCCAAGGCATCAAAGGTGCCATAGCGGTTCCGGTATTCGCGATGACCTGTGCAAGCGTTAAACGGTCATAATTATATCGGTTAAAAAAACCTTTAAAATACTTACCAGGAACTAAGATGCCCACCGTTTGATCGCATGTTAGCGCATTGAGCGCCGTCGACAGTAAACCGGTGTTAAGGACAGCACCGAGTCGATTCTTCGTGTTTTTCTCTATGAAATCGATAATAGGTTGAATCCAACCACATTTTTCGTAAAGTGTGCTCATGGAAATACCCGCCATAATAATAAAGACAACTTCAATCATGGCAAAAGCGCCGCCAATCTCAAGCGACTTTATAAAAGTCGAGTCGGAGCCACTGAAATAGCCTGACATCATGAACTGAACGATATCTGTCCCAAGGTCCTTTTGCACAAGCAAAGTGACCCCTGCAGAAAGGACAATCCCCATGCCTAAAACAATTTTAGAGTTCACCCCTCTAAAACTTGCCCACAATACCGCAACTGGAATCAAAAAAACGATCGGCGTGATTACAAATTGCTGCTGAATCAGCGTTTTATATGCTAAGATGTCATCGGGTGTTATTTGACTAGGGTATCTAAGGCTTAACAAGTAATAGGCAAATGCTGCTAGAATAGCAGCTGGAATCATAACGAGCGCCGTCTTTTTGAAATACGCTTTAAATGGCACGTCCACAGTCTCTATCGTAAAATTGACAAGTGCGGAGATAGGTGACAATCGATCCGCCACATATGCCCCTGACATCAATGCGCCGACCAAAATGCCACTTGGCATACCGATGCTGCTGCCAAGTGTGAAAAGCGCAACCCCTATTGTGCTCAAAGTGCCGAGCCCCGTTCCCAAAAAAAATGCAACGACAGCCGTCATTACATAGGCGAAAAGCAAAAAATACACTTTATCCACGATTTCAAATCCGTAAAAAATTAGGGCTGGAACAATTCCAGACGAGATCCACATGGAGACGTTCACCCCAATAAGCAAAACGACAAAATAGATATCCTTAATACTTAAAATGCCTTCGACAATCCACTTTAAACTATCCTTAACAGGCACTTTGTAGCCTTTTAATGCCATCACCGCAAAAGCGAGTGTCAGTGATAAACCAATCACGAGTGATTTTTCAAAGTAAAGACACGTGAATATGCTCGTAGAAAAAATAAGCGCGATGAATAACCCTAGTTTTTTAGGCAACTGGTGCACCATATATTGTCCTCCTACAGACCCTTTTGATTTAATGATGCACAGCGAATCTCACCCGAATAATAGACGACACCTTCGAGATCAATCCTAACTTTGTCATCGACAAATTCGAAATATACGTTATTGATACCACCTATATTAATCGCCTCGATTGGTGACGCCATTTTATATCTGATGGAAGAGATGACCGCACTCGCACATGATCCCGTGCCACATGAGTCCGTAATGTCCTCTACGCCACGTTCATATGTGATTACTTCGATTTTTTTTCCTTCCAGTTTTCTCACGAAATTGACATTTGTGCCCCTTGGAAACACATCGTGATTCGTGTCAAAGGCGCGACCGACCTGTCTCATCATGCCTCG
>DMYC01000404.1 GCA_003482695.1 Clostridiales bacterium UBA8960 | reverse complement strand
CTGTATAAATCATCGTGGAAATCTCAATTTTTGTCCTCATTCATGATGCCTATGATTAATATTGTCGGCAATATAGGATATGTGGCTGTGTGCGTGCTCGGGGGTTCATTGGCGGCAAAAAAAGCGATTGAGGTTGGCGATATACAAGCGTTCATCCAATATGTGAGAAGCTTCACCCAGCCCATTTCACAACTCGCAAACATCTCGAATTTGCTTCAACAAACCGCTGCAGCGGCTGAGCGTGTCTTTGAGTTTTTGGATGAATCCGAGGAACAACTCGATTGTGACGCGCCTGTTGATGCATCAAAGATTCAAGGTGTGGTTGAATTTAAGAATGTGCATTTTGGATATAATGCAGAGCAAACGGTCATCAATGACTTCACGGTTAAAGTCGAGAAAGGGCAAAAGGTGGCGATTGTTGGTCCAACAGGCGCTGGTAAGACGACCATGGTCAAATTGTTGATGCGTTTTTATGACGTGCAGTCGGGCGAGATTTTGCTTGATGGTAAGGATATCCGGACATTTAGGCGGCTCGATTTGCGCGATCAGTTCGGTATGGTTCTCCAAGATGCATGGCTATACAACAGCACCATCATGGACAATATTCGTTATGGTAACACAAGTGCTTCTGACGAAGAGGTGATTGCTGCAGCAAAAGCGGCTCACGTGGATAGTTTTGTTCATATGTTGCCAGGTGGTTATGATATGGTTCTCAATGAAGAGACTTCCAATATCTCGCAAGGGCAAAAACAGCTCATCACCATCGCGAGGGCTTTTCTCAGCGATCCGAAACTGTTGATTTTGGATGAAGCGACGAGCTCGGTGGATACGAGGACAGAGGTGCAGATTCAACAGGCAATGCAACGTCTGATGGAGAATCGCACAAGCTTCATCATCGCACACCGTTTGTCGACGATACGCGATGCCGACCTGATTTTGGTTATGAATCATGGTGATATTGTGGAGCAAGGGACGCATTTGGAACTGCTTGCCAAGAACGGGTTTTACGCTGATTTGTATAACAGCCAGTTCGAAGGGGCAGCGTAATATAACAAATGATCAGGGGGTCCGACCCCTTGATCAAAAATGATCAGGGGGTCGGACCCCCTGATCACTATCCTAATTCTAAAATTCATCGCCATGCAGCTTAAAGAACTGTTGATAAATCCGAACACTTTCAAGTTCTGTCCACTTTTTGACATCCACTGGATACGCATCCAAATCGTATATTTTCGCACCTTTCATCGATAACAGGAATGGCGAATGCGTGGAGATGATGAACTGGCAACGCTCATATCTTGCGAATTCTTCCAAAAGCGCCACAAGCTCGATTTGCCTTGCTGCGGATAGGCTGTTTTCAGGCTCGTCAAGCAAGTACAGCCCCCTACTCTTAATGCTCTCGGTGAAATAAACGTAAGCGCTTTCTCCATTTGAATTGCCGATGACATTTTCCATTAGGTTCGCCCGAACATATTTCGACTGCGTCTTGCTCCTTGCCTGATTCACTTTTTTTAGCTGATGATAATCCTCTAAAGATCGCATTTTAAAGCTGCTATACTTCGCGTCCAGGTAGTCGTCAAATAGCGCTTCCCGCTTAAGGTCGATTCCTTCGTTAAGCGCTCTGAGGTTAAGCATGTAGTTAAAGACATCATCACTCGTGATGATTTTGCTCGACTCAGGTACAGCTTCCTCAAGACCAAAACGGCAAAGCCCGATGTAATCTTCAAAAAAGCTTGACCGGTTGTACATCGCTTCCCTTTGAATGCCCAGCTTTTCCGCGACAATGTTGAGGACCGTGGTCTTGCCGGAGCCATTGCCGCCATAAAGTATGGTGATCGGCTCAAAATCAAGCTGACTAAAAGCCTTGTGCGGCAAAAGCTGAAATGGGTAGAAATTATCATAGCATTTCCTTTTGATGGAAAGGAAAAAATCAAACTCCTGCTCTCCACTCGGAAAAACGAAGCGGTCCAAATAAATCATTTTACCCTTCTTTCATAACACCACTGATCAAAGGATTCCCCTTCGATCTGATACGCCGCTTCTTTGCGCTCAACCAGGACATAGCCGTTTTTCTCTAAAATTCGACTCGAGCCGATATTTGCACTGACGACGTTAGCGAACAGCACTTTAAAGCCCATCGATTCAAGCATGAAATCCGTGGTCATCTTCACCGATAGCGCGCCGTAGCCTTTCCCCCAGTAGCTCTTATGGAAGACATAGCCAATCTCGGCAGTCATTGCATGCCAGTCCAGATTGAAGACCATCATGGTGCCAATAATTTTGCTTTCACCACACAGCGCGACATTTGCATAGAAATGGGTTCCTGCAGATTCACGTGTCATCATGACACCGACATAGTCGCGCGTTTCTTGAAGCGTCTTCATAAGCGGCCAACCGATGAACTTCGATACGACCGGATCTGATGCGTATTCATGGATTTGTGCGGCGTCTTTGTCTTGCATTGGCATAAAACAAAGCGGCTCGTTCTTTAGGGTTGAAAAATCTCGAATATTTTCCATAGTTTTTACTCCATGACCAGTTGCTCATTTTTTAGTTTTTTAATACGTTTGCGAATTGGCTGACCGATTTTGAAGAAGATTATTCCAAAGCCCGTCGCCAAAATGCCAATTATTAGGTTCATCATCGGAAATCCGTTTCGACCACCTTCGAAAAGGTGAATCATCGGCATGGCCAAATTGGTTAATCCAGCACCGAACTCGATGCCCATCAACATGTTGAAAAACACCAGCAATCGTTGATAATATTTGAGCTGAGACGCGTTGTCAGAGTAGATTTCAAACGGTCCATCTGCAGCGTTTTTTCTAAGGTAAACCCAGCGCCAGTACATGGCCGCACACTCGATGCCGTTTTCTTCGAGAAAGCGTAGGTAAGCCGAGCTTTCTGGGTGCTTCGGCAGGTTTTCAAGCAATTCGATTCTATAGATATATTGTGTATTTGGCTTTTCTTCGAACACGTAACGGCACCAGGAATAATCGCTTAGTGACAGTCCTTTCGCCGACATTTCGTTAAGCCAACGCTCCTCTTTTTCAAAATCGTACATAGCTCTCCAGATGATATGTTTCATTATAAGCCACCTCCTTCATGCAAATCAATGATTTTCCGCCCGTTGGCCAAGAGCTCTTCGAGTCTTTTCAACTCCCAGTCGACTATAGCTTTGCCATTTGACGTAATAATGTATTCTTTTTTCCTTGAATCCTTTTCACCTTCCAGTGCCCTGATCCACCCTTTTTCAAGCAAGGTATTCAGTGCGCCATATAAAGTACCGGCCCCAAGGCTTACGCGGTCATCGCTCAATGCCTTGACGTTTTGCATGATGCCGTATCCATGAAGCGGTTCGAAAAGCGACAGCAATATATAATAAACCGCCTCTGTAAGTGCAATGCGTTCCGATTTATCCATCACGTCCTCCTTTTTCATAGTGTATATCGTTCGATGTTGCATCGTTCGCTGTTGTATCGCCTCGCGATATATCGTCTTCTGATGCAATTATATCGCTCACCGATATAACTGTCAATATTTTTTTGATAAAAAAAAAGATGCTCAAACCGAATCTTAAAAGTCTCGGTAAATGGGCATCCCTATTTGGCAAATCTTCATCTTTAAATTTACAGATATTTCCCTGTAAGCGAACGCGCCACAGCCTTGAGTCCAACAGGCGGACCCTCGTAGAGTATCTCTCCACCTCGATTACCACCTTCAACACCTAGGTCCACGATCCAATCCGCATTTCTGATGACATCCATATTGTGCTCGATCACGATAACTGTGTTGCCTTTATCCACCAATCGCCTAATGATGGCGAGAATGCTGGTGATATCGGACATGTGAAGGCCCGTCGTCGGTTCATCCATGATGTAGATGTTCCCCTTTTTACTAAGCTCCTTAGCGAGCTTGAGGCGCTGGCACTCACCGCCTGATAATGTATCAAGAGGTTGCCCCAATGTCATGTAATGAAGCCCCACATCGACAATATTCTTAAGTTTATTCGTCATCTCTTTCTTCGAGAAAAACGTAACCGCCTCAGCGATCGTCATATCCAGTACCTCGACGATTGTTTTTCCTTGATACCNNCACGCGAGCACTTCCTGTTTGAAGCGTTTCCCGCCACATTCCTCACAGGTGGTTTCCACCGAGTCCATAAAAGACAAGTCGGTTTCAATGAAGCCCCTACCCTTGCAGGATTCACAAGCGCCTTCGGAATTGTAACTGAATAGCCCGGCACTGACATCATTTGAGCTGGCAAACAGTTTTCGAATTTCATCCATAATCCCTGTGAACGTCGCAGGATTCGATCTTAAGTTCGCACTCACCGCCGACTGATCGATGACGATTGCTTCAGAATAGGCCTTGGCAAAAACGCCATTGACCAAAGTCGATTTCCCAGAGCCCGCGACCCCTGTCACCACTGTGAAGGCGCTTTCAGGTACCCTAAGGTGCACATTTTTCAGATTGTGCAGCGAACTTGGCCCTGCAATATGGAACGCTTTTGGTTCAATGGTTTTCTCATTGATCGGCAGCTTTCTTGAAATGAATTTGCCAGTCAGCGTATCGGATGTAAGCAAGTTATCGTAGGTGCCTTCATAAGTGATTTGACCGCCACTGACACCAGCGAGTGGACCTATGTCGATAATGTGATCCGCCACCTTGATGACATCCGGATCATGTTCAACGACGATCACCGTGTTTCCCTTGTCTCTGAGCTTTATAAGGAGTTCGTTCAAACGGTGCACGTCTCTCGGATGAAGGCCAATGCTTGGCTCATCGAAGATGTACATCGCATCGGTCAAGCTGCTCGTAAGGTGCTTGACCATTTTAACCCTTTGCGATTCGCCGCCTGAGAGCGTGGAGGTCTCACGGTCCAGGCTGACGTATTCAAGTCCGATGCCGATCAAATCGCTAAGCCTTTCAATCAAACCGTTCACCACTGGCCTAACATGAGGTGCATCGATTTGTTTGACGATCTCAAGCAATCGATCCACTTGCATCGCCGTCAAATCTGCGATATTGTACCCAAAAATCATCGAACTCAGTACGTTGTCGTTGTAACGTTTTCCGCCACATTCATGGCAAACGTCTTCCGTCATGAACGCCGCCGCTTTTTTCATGGATGCTTCCGACTTCACGTACTCTGTTTTTATATTTTGACTGATGAACTTTTCAACCAAACCCATGTAGGTTGAGTTCATGCCCTCCATAAATATTGAATTGATTTTCAAAGGCTTTGCATAAAGAAACTTTTCAAGCTCCTCCTCATTATAGTCCTTGATTTTCTTGTCATTATCAAAAAAGCCGGACGATGCATACATTTTCCATTGCCAAGTTCCAGGTTTGTAACCCGTCAAAAGGATAGCGCCTTCATTCAGCGATTTATCCATATCCACGGCTTTTTCAAGATCCAATGTCATCTGCTTGCCAATCCCTTCACATGCCTTACACATGCCATTCGGGTCGTTGAATGAAAAGTAGTTGGACGGTCCGATGAATGGCTCGCCCACTCTTGAGAACAAAAGTCTAAGCAGTGGATTGATATCTGTGATGGTGCCGAGTGTCGATCTTGAATTTCCACCAATTCTCTTTTGGTCGACAATAATTGCGAAAGACAAATTTCTAATCGCATCCACATCCGGATGGCTGTATTTGGGCATGAAGCCCTGTACAAACTTGCTGAACGTTTCATTGAGCTGTCTACCAGCCTCTTGAGCAACGGTGTCAAAGACGATCGAGGATTTGCCCGAGCCTGACACACCTGTGAAGATGGTGATTTTCTTTTTCGGAATCTTGAGGTTGATATTCTTCAAGTTGTTTACTCGTGCGCCAATAATTTCGATATAATCATGGTTCATAGAAAACTCCTCACGTATGGGCGTAATAATCAAAATGATCAGGGGGTCGGACCCCTTGATCAGTGATCAGGGGGTCCGACCCCCTGATCATTTTGATTATT
>DMYC01000405.1 GCA_003482695.1 Clostridiales bacterium UBA8960 | reverse complement strand
TGCGATTCTCAATGCTTATGAGTCTGAACTCGGAAAAAAATGGGGCGCTATTTTTAGCGGTTTGCTGTTTGGCATTTTTCATTTTAACCCACAAAACCTTTTGGGCCCAATTCTTCTGGGTATCTTTTTTTCCTATTTGGTGCAGTTGACGGGATCCTTGTTCGCAGCGATTGTCGCTCACATTACAAACAATGGGATTGCAGTTACGATGAGCTATGTTGTAGACAGTCTTGGCGACATTCCTCAAGTGGAGGGGGTAGAACAAGAGTTGCTTTTTAATTCGCCGAGTGTTATACTTGGCGTCATGATATTTTATGCAGTGTTAGGCGCCATTTTTCTAGTGGGTCTAAGGCAGGTGCTAAAAAGTCTAAGAAGGCAATTTGGCAATGAACCTGGATGGAATGAGGATCCGTTGAAACTTAATGTGAATCATTACGTTCCAATTGTTCTTTCGTTGTTCATATATGGTTTGATTATTTATGTCGCATACTTTTGAGGTTGTTTATGAGTATTTATTCAGAATTCGCATCCGTTTATGATATGATGCAGTATGATGTCGATTATGAACGTTGGGTTAATGGCATTATTAAAATCGCAAAGGAACACAATAATCAAGCAAAAACGATGCTGGAGTTGGCGTGTGGAACAGGAACGCTGGCTATAGGCATTTCTAAAAAAGGGTTTATTACAGAAGCACTTGATATTTCAGAGGATATGCTTTCAGTCGCTCAAAGCAAAGCTTATGATGCGCATGCTAAAGTTAGGTTTTACCATCAAGATATGATCACATTCAATACTAAAAAAACATATGACGTTATTTTTTGCATGTGCGATGGTATGAATTACATCATAAGCGATGAAGACATGAAGTGCGTATTTGAAAATATAAAAAGGCACCTTACGCCAGAAGGCATCCTTATCTTTGATATAAGTTCAAAGTATAAACTTAGTGAAGTAATTGGAAATCACACCTTTGCAGAGACGTTTGAACATGAAGCCTATATATGGGAAAACGAATATGATCATACGCGCAATCTGTTGAAGTTCACACTCACTTTATTTAAAGAAGATGAAGATGGGTATCAAAGGTTTGAAGAAAGCCATACACAACGCGCTTATGATATTGAAACGTTGAAGACGCTATCTGAACCATCCTTTAATTTGGTGTCCGTTCTTGATGGTGATTCATTTGAAAATATTCAAGCGCATTCTAACCGTATTTGTTTGATCATGACGCCCAAATAGGCTGATTGAGTATTTGTTTAATCGGGAGGTTATATGAAAGGCAAATTGATTACAGGCATGTCTAAAAATAGAGAGGTGAGAATTTATATTGCTCAAACCACTGAAATGGTTGAATCAGCGAGAAAAATTCACGATTTGTCGCCCATTTCCACCTCTGCACTCGGCAGAACGATTACTGCTGCAGCAATGATGGGTATGATGAGTAAAATAGATAAAGAAAAATTGACATTACAACTGAAAGGTGAACGTGCAATTAGGCAGATCGTTGCTGTGGCGGATACGCATGGCAATGTAAAAGCATACATTTCAGAACCACAAGCGGAAAATGTTTTTAATGCACTCGGAAAGCTTGATGTGGGCGCAGCGATTGGACAAGAGGGACAAATCGTCGTAATTAGGGATTATGGCATGAAAGAACCTTTTGTTGGACAGAGCAGTTTAGTGTCGGGTGAAATCGCCGAGGATATAGCGAGTTATTTTGCAGTATCAGAACAACAGCCATCAGCCGTTTCACTGGGGGTGAGCCTATCAAAAGACGCAAAGGTCAATTTCGCGGGTGGATTTATCGTTCAAATTCTTCCTGAAACGAGTGAGGAGACACTTGCGCAACTTGAGTCCAACCTCACAGGGTTGCCCTCATTGACTCAGTTTTTTGAAGAGGGATTAGACATGATACAAGTCGCAAATCAAGTGTTTGCAGGATTGGGTCTTGATGAACTTGAAGAGTATGAGCTTAATTATCGCTGTGACTGCAGTCGAGATAAAATGGAGACCGCTCTTATGAGTTTAGGTATGAAAGAGTTGATGGATATTGTCAATGAGGATGGTCAAGCAGAGCTCGTATGCCATTTCTGTAATACGAGTTATCATTTTGACAAATCAGAGTTAATGGTTCTCATTCAAGATTTAGCAAGACCATTATCTTAGAGCACCGTCATGGGGATCATATTTGCTGAAAAAAGGACAAGTTTAAGGCTTGTTCAAAAGAACCGTTTTAAAGACCATTTGATCGTGACCGTTCCTGATCAAACAGCTGTCGACGCGCGTGTTTCTCATCATCCGGATCTATCTGTTTTTGTCCATGATAAGATATATTGTGAGTCGAGCATTTGTAAAAGCGTTTTTTCCCAGGTCGAGCGCGTATATGGTAGGCTATATGCAAGTCAACATGTTGTTTGTACAGAAGGCAAGCTAGGCAACCATTACCCTGAGGATATCCGGTTTAATGTTCTGGCGCTTACGAATCACATGTTTCATTTGCTAAGTGCAACAGATAAGCAAATCATCAATCGCTCAAAGCTGCATAAAGTGAATGTAAGGCAAGGTTACACGCGATGTTCATGCCTGCCCGTGGGCGGAAACGCCATTATAACAGAAGATGAAAGTTTAGGGAATGTTGTAGCGGAAATGGGTTATGATGTGCTCGTGATTGAAAGAGGGCATGTAGTTTTAGAGGGATTTCCGTATGGTTTTTTTGGTGGTACAGGTGGTCAAATTGAAGAGATGATCGTTTTTAACGGACGTTTAGATTTGCATCCAAATCACACACAAGTCAAACATTTTATCGAGAGCCGAGGCTTGTCGATTGTCGAACTTCATGATGAGCGACTCGTTGACTGCGGTTCTATACTTTACTATAGTAAAGATGAGGAGAGAAAAAAATGCCAAAGTTAATTATATTGGCTTTAATAGGTGCACTCATTGGTTGGATGACCAATGTAATTGCCATCAAATTGATGTTCAGACCGATCAATCCCATAGGAATAAAGGGAACGCCGTTTGTTCTACAAGGTTTGATACCAAAAAGAAAATCTGACATTGCAAAGTCCATCGGTGAAGTCATAAGTGAAGAACTCGTAACGATGGAGCGGATTGTCGACAAAGTCATCTTAGATATGGATAAAAAGCAAATCGTCGAGATGATAAAAGAAAAAGTGATCATCGTGGCGGAAGAAAAAATGCCTTCATTGATTCCATCGATGTTTAAAGGTATTTTAATTCAAAACATCGAGAAAATAATCGATGAAAACGGCGAGCAAATGGTCGTTGAAATGGCAGAAAAACTCAGCCACAAAGCAATCGAGAGCATAAACATCAGTAAAATGGTAGAAGATCAAATCAATGCATTCAATTTCGATAAAATTGAACAGATGACGATGAAAATTGCAAAGACAGAGCTCAAACACATTGAAGTGCTAGGTGGAATTATTGGTTTTTTCATCGGTCTATTGCAAGGCATCATCGTTTTATATGTGATGTAATAGATTGTTTATAATTATTTTGGCAATGCCTGGTTGACAAATGTTGGTTGTTACGCTATCATATGTTTAATATAGTGTAAGCGATTATAAAGAAGAGTAGTGATTAAAGTGCTTTTAGAGAGCAAATCCCATGGGCTGAAAGGATTTGTAAGTAACGCATCATGAAAACTAACTTTTAGCTCAAGATGAGTAAAGCATCAAGCATGCCTTTGAAATTCTTGCGAAATGCCGCGTTAAGGCAGTTTGAGTGGCTCTTATAGAGCTATTAGGGTGGAACCGCGATTTACCTCGTCCCTAGCGTATGCTAGTGATGAGGTTTTTTTATTTTAAATAGGAGGTAGCGAAATGGTAAAAATTAAATTAAAAGACGGATCAGTAAGAGAAGTGGCAAAAGGCGCAACGGTTTATGACGTAGCTAAGGAAATCTCGGGTAGATTGGCTAAAGAAGCTGTAGTTGGCTCGGTTAATGGTAAAACGGTCGACTTGTCATACAAATTGGAAGATGATTGTGAGTTAAGCATTCTTAAATTTGAAGATTCTGAAGGCGCTCATGCTTTTAGACATACGAGTTCTCATATCATGGCACAAGCGGTTAAACGGTTGTTCCCTGACACTCAGCTTGCAATAGGACCTGCGATTGACAATGGTTTTTACTATGATTTTGATACTGAACATAAATTTGTGCCTGAAGACTTAGAAAAAATAGAAGTTGAAATGCAAAGAATCATCAAAGAAGATCTTAAACTCGAGAGATTTGAACTGCCAAGAAACGAAGCCATCAAGTTTATGGCTGAAATGGGCGAACAATATAAGGTGGAACTTATAAATGACCTACCAGAAGATGCGATCATTTCTTTCTACCGACAAGGCGATTTTGTGGACTTGTGCGCGGGATGTCACGTATCGTCTACAAAAGAAGTGAAAAGCATTAAGTTGTTGTCTCTTGCTGGTGCATACTGGAGAGGTGATGAAAAAAATAAAATGCTTCAGAGAATCTATGGCACTTCATTCCCAAAAGCATCAATGCTTGAAGAATATATTAATATGCTTGAAGAAGCTAAGAAGCGCGATCACAGAAAACTGGGTAAAGAGTTGGGCTTATTTGCTCTTATGGAAGAAGGTCCAGGGTTCCCATTCATGCTTCCAAAAGGGATGGTCGTAAAAAATCAACTCCTGAAATACTGGAGAGAAGTGCACGATAAAGCGGACTATGTTGAAGTCGAAACACCGATCATCTTAAACAGAAAACTTTGGGAAACTTCAGGTCACTGGTTCCATTATAAAGACAACATGTATTCTCTGCTCATCGATGAAGAGGATTATGCGATAAAACCTATGAACTGCCCAGGTGGCATGCTTGTTTATAAGACTGAACTCAGATCATATAAGGATTTTCCGATGAGAGTCGGTGAAATCGGCAGAGTGCATCGACATGAACTTTCAGGCGCTTTACATGGTCTAATGAGAGTCAGAGCATTCACACAAGATGATGCACATATTTTCATGTTGCCAGAGCAAATCAAAGATGAAATCATCAATGTCGTGAACTTGATTGATGAAGTTTACAAGACATTTGGATTTAGTTATCATGTTGAATTGTCAACAAGACCTGAAAAATCCATGGGCTCGCTTGAAGATTGGGCACATGCTGAAAATTCACTTCAAAATGCTTTGGAAGAGCTCGGTATTCAGTACAAACTCAACCCTGGCGATGGTGCATTCTATGGTCCGAAGATCGATTTTCATTTAAGAGACAGCATAGGAAGAACTTGGCAATGTGGTACAATTCAGTTAGATATGCAACTTCCTCAAAGATTTGAGCTCACTTATATCGGTAAAGATGGCGAAAAGCATCAGCCAATTGTTATTCACCGGGTTGCCTTTGGTAGCGTGGAACGTTTCATGGGAATCCTGATCGAAGAGTTCGCAGGTAAATTCCCGACATGGCTTGCTCCGGTTCAGGTTAAGCTGTTAACGATTGCAGATCGACACAGCCCATATGCACTCGAAGTATCTAAGAAATTAAGAGCAAAAGGCATTAGAGTCGAACTCGATGATCGTGCTGAAAAAATAGGGTTTAAAATCAGAGAAGCTCAACTTGAAAAAGGACCTTACATGCTGATTATCGGTGATAAAGAGGCTGAGCTTGGAGCCGTTTCTGTGAGATCAAGAGATATTGGCGAAATTGGAAGTATTGAAGTCGATGCATTTATAGAAGTGATCTTGGCAGAAATCAACGAGAGAGCACTTAAGTCCAAATTTGAAAAAGCTGAATAAAAATTCTGTTTACCTGTTGACAGGTGAAAGTGGACATGGTATAGTTATTGAGGTTAACAAGTAGAAGTACCGCTTCTCACCATATAACACTTTGTTCATATGGTTAATAGTATTCAGTATACTTTTGTATGTTTGAGTTGCTAACGGCGGATATTTCTATCCGCCGTTTTTTTATATGTTTAATGAACCTAGGGGGTGTAATTATTAAATCAGCTGAAATCAATGAAGAAATTCGCGACCTTGAAGTAAGAGTCCTGGACGAAGAAAATGAGCAATTGGGCATTATGTCTGGTAAAGAAGCGTTAGCACTAGCACAAGAGAAAAAACTAGATTTAGTTAAAATCGCGCCAAGTGCAAAGCCACCGGTATGTAAAATTATGGACTTTGGTAAATTCAGATACGAACAACAGAAGAAAGACAAAGAAGCGCGTAAAAAGCAAAAAAGTGCGGGCGTCAAAGAAATTCGTCTGGGTCTGAACATCGAAAAAAATGATCTTGAAACCAAGGCGAAAAACGCTATGAAATTCTTACAAAGCGGTGATAAAGTGAAAGTCTCTTTGAGATTCAAAGGCCGTGAGATGGGTTATACTCAGCAAGGATTTGAAGTGGTTAAAAAGTTTACTGCTGTAATCGAAGAGTTCGGTGCGCTTGAAGCGCCTGCGAAACTTGAAGGTAGAAGCTTAGTTGCAACCTATGCACCTAAAAAAATATAGCGAACAATCTGGAAGGAGGAATCAACTATGCCAAAAATGAAAACACATAGCGGCGCTGCTAAAAGAGTTAAAAAAACTGGTGGTGGAAAATTAAAGAGAAGCAAGGCGTTCACTAGCCATATCTTAACCAAAAAATCTTCTAAGAGAAAAAGAGGCTTAAGACA